>JAJFLR010000040.1 GCA_021772565.1 Opitutales bacterium
CTGTCTGTATCGAGGCTAAAAAAGTCATGGATCGCCACGTCGCGCTGCTCCTCGCGATGACAAAGTAAAAACCTAATTGTCATTGCGAGCTCTGCAAAAGCAGAGTGTGGCAATCTATCTGACTAACGTCTATTGATTGCAAACACTGACTTATTTCGGTACCAAGTTGAAAACGACATCTTCCAATTTATTATGGCAGATGCTATAAACACTGCACCGTAATGTTTCGGGAATGTAACGGTCAAGAGGACTCAGGTAATAATTGGCAAATACTGCGATGTCAGGTGGCTGATCCTCTTCATTTACCTTATTTACTTTTGAAAAAACATTCAGTATTTCAGCAGTCTATTTACCTGCTTTCAATATCTCCGATACCTTCTACTTTTGTAACTACCTACCTCATTGAGGTTATTGTATTTCATCTCGATTTGTAAGAGTATTTTAAGCCACAGATCAAACACAGATTGAACACAGATTAAATTATTACGAGAAAGAGACTTGTTCCCTAATCCTCTGTCTATTGACGAAATCATACCATCGAAACGGAGGACTAGGGACAGTCCTCTTAAAAAAAATCTGTGTTCAATCTGTGTTTCATCTGTGGCTAAAATATTATGGGTTAATGTTAAGAACTTTTTACTGCCATTAGTCTCTTGGACGTAGGTAGTTACCTGTTTTTGTTAAATCAGTTGCAGTAGTTATTTTTTCCCGAGTAATAGATGCCAACTGTTCGTTGGTAAATATGGCATAGACAGGTACTCCTTCTTTTTCTGCTATCATTTTTCGCCATTCGCGCAGTTGGTTGAACAACTCAAATTCTTCTTCAGTCAATAATTCACGATAATCAACTCTTTTGCGCTTACTATCAGCCACTGATGAAACAGTGTCATCTTTATAATGCTCAACGCAAATTGCCCAAAATGCTTCATCGTTTAATACAGTAAATTCCTTGCTGACGTTGAGTACTCTATGCGCACGCAAAAATCGGTTGAGGGTTTCAGATGCAACGCCTGCATCGTTTATTGAGATTTTAAAAAACTGAAATTGTAGCATTTTAATTTATGTTATTGATTACGACGTACCCGAGACTCCGCGAAAGCATTCCGGCTCAGTCTCCGGGCGGCTAACGCGCGCCCTCCACCTCTATCCGGACTGTTTCGCTCCGCTGTTCCTGATCTTTTAAAACTGAACTGGGGGCAAGAACAACACGAAAACCCATATCCTGGCAGCGGAACGACGGGTGAAACCCGCCCCGAAGCGCCGATCGGCAGTAGATGCCGCCATCGCCCCAGCTGCCGCCGCGTAAGACGCGGGAGGTACCCGACTGAGACCCTTGAGGATTATTCTTCGGACTTTGTTTATAGTAGTCTTTGCCATACCAATCATGACACCACTCCCAAACATTTCCATGCACATCATAGAGTCCCCACGGATTTGGTTTTTTGCTTCCCACTACTCCTGTCTTACCTTTGCTGTTTTCATCATACCACCCATAGTCTTTTAAATCTTTCTCATCATCACCAAAACTGAATCGTGTTTTTGTCGCTGCCCGACAGGCATATTCCCATTCCGCTTCGGTCGGCAATCGGCAATTTGCCCATTGACAAAAATTTTGCGCTTCTTCCCAGGAAATACCGACCACCGGTTGACGCGGTTGATTGAATTGCTTGTTGTTCCAGTATTCTGGAATTGTCGCGTTGGGATTTGCCTGCAAAAAGCGTTCATACTCTTCGTTGGTGACGGAATATTTTCCAATCATAAAAGGAGAAACCTCAACTGAGTGAATCGGCTTTTCATCATCATACTCTTCCGACCCCATTTCAAATTTGCCTCCCGGTATAGATATAAAAGCCATGCCGGTGCGTTCGTCGATGTACTGTGCCAGCGGTTTTACTAACTCATGAATTGTCGCCTTACTTTCCCCCTCTGTTATTTTTGCTTCATTACGTTGTAATATTTCACGTGCGTATGTTGCTACTTCTGAATCTGTGCCATCATCAAGAGAACGACAGCATTCAATAATTTCAGGGAGATCGGTTTTGCGAAGCAGCCGCAACAGAAAAACTTTACGTTCAGGATTGATATCAGTTTGTGTTAATTGCTCAACAAATGGCTCCGGTGGTAATTGCAATGTCTCATCCAGGCACTGACCAAACATTTTCTCCTCTGTCTCCAAGTTATTAATTTTTAAAAGATGGTGATATATCTTTTTGGCAAACGATTGCGGAGCTTGTCCCAGTACCAGTAAAATGGTTTCGTGCCACCAACTGTAACTGAAATTTTTTGCAGGTACTTCGTCTAATCTTTCTTCGAGTATGTAAACTGCCGCAAGGTATTCCTGAAAAGTCAAATGCAGAAAGGCACAATGCCCGGGTGACGAGATACAAATTATGCCGCTTTCATCCATCATGCGTCTGATAAAATTTTTGCCATCTTTCTCAAATCCGGAACGCGCTGCTATTCCCTGTAGTGCTTTTTCCGCCCGCGTTTCGAATTCACTAATTTCCATCGACGCCGATTCCTCGCCCTCGAGTAACGTGTGAAGTTGCCAGGCTAATCGACCCAGAACTCTCTCGGCGGCAACCGGGTCGTAGGGTTTAACATTTTGTTTTTCCAAAATTTTTCTTCTCCATGATTCCAACAAAACCCGCACACATTTTTTGTAAAGTTCAGCTCTGCCTCGTGGCAGATTATGATCCTGATGATAGACAATACAAAGAATGGTCAATAGCAGCGGATTAGTACTCAGTTCCCGTAAACGCCCAATCTGAAAATCCGGTTTCTCCAATATCTCCAATAGTTCCAAACTGTCTTTATCCGCTTTCTCGTTAGCGGTATCGAGTTTATTGATAAAGATTATCCTGTATGCGGTTTGAAACCATTGTTCGACAAATTTCCGTATTTGATCCGGTGCCAGCGGCTGGACATTGAACTGCATAAATTTTGACCCCAAATCAACCTTGCCCTGATATCCTTGATAACGGCTGGTTACTAAAAAATAATCATCCGTACGATGGCGCAAGGTTTCCTTTATCCATTTACACACTTTAACGCGCATCGCTTCATCGACGACTTCATCCAGTCCATCCAGTACCCAAAGTAGTGATGAATGATTACAAAGCTCATCACCGGGATTTGACGAGGCATCAGGAGCATTAGTCGCCCGGCTCTCGTTTTTTAAAAAATCTTTTAAAGACGATTCATCAGTAAGATTGCGTAAGCGCAAATAGACTGGAATAGTATCTGGTTTTAAATCAAACATCTCTGGTCGATCCGTGGAACTGGAAAGTCGCCAGCAAAATTGCAGAGCGCCAGTGGTCTTGCCCGATCCCGGTTCACCGAGCAAAAGAACTCCCCGCTTTTTTAATTTAGCGGCATTGTTAAACACCTTGCTAAGATGCACATCTTTTTCCAAAAACTCATCCTGCTTTTTTAATTTCTTAGCAAATCTCCCCCATTTGTTTTCTGCAAGGGCATGATTAACCAACGTCTTTAAAGGCACATAAGCTTCATCGATTGGCAGATCAATCTGCATCCCCTGCCCCAATCCGATCAAGTGTAGATATTGCGTCTCCTCTTGTAATCGTTTGAGGTATGCTTTGATGCAGGGAGTTATATTTGTTTTGGGTGGAGGTATTGAAATGTTTTCAGTATTAACAATATTTTGTGGTTCTACGGGGTTAGTATGTTCCGGCAGCAGGTTATGTAGATATCCGGCTAATTCAGAGTATTCAGTCCCATAGGAAAGAACAAATATTCTTTCTTCGGCTGAATGTTTTTCCTGTAGTGCTTCAACATCTTTTTCCAAAGCCAAACGATAATGCCTGTCTTCGTTGGATTCATTCACTTTTTTTAACCAACTGAGAAAGTTTTCGAAATTAGGATCCGACAAACCTTCACCACAGCCAACGAACAAAAGACTCTTTGTCATTGCCAATGCCTTCATCACCGATTGTGTATGCTCGCCTGTTTAAAACTTTCTGATAGGAACGAATACCAAGAATAACCGAATCGGGATCATCCCATTTTCCGTGGAGATGAAGAACACTTTTATCACCATCTCGAAGTAAATGGGAAACCTTATGTTTTTCTTTCCATGTAATACCGGATAACTCTTTATTTGAAACTTCTTCAATTAGTAAATCGTAATTGGTTGTAACAATTGGGATTTCAAGAGTTAAAAGAGCTTGATATATTGTCTGAAAGTTGTATGCAATAATTGAGCAATTTAATTCAGATAGATTGCCGCGCCCTGTATTCACAGGGCTCGCAATGACAACCATTTTGTCATCACGAGGAATGAAATAACGCGGTGATCCATGATTATTTTTTTATAAATGAAATGATTTATGGCAATTGCTATAATTCTGAATGGATACCGATAGGTTTATCGAAGTGAAATCTCATTGAACTATACCATTTATTACTGGATGGCATGTAAAAAATAGAAGTCATGGATCGCCTTGTCCAGCCGTCGTAGCCGTAGGCTACTATGGCGGAGTCGGCTCATTTCATTCCTGGCGATGACAAAGGTTACTTCTAAAGTTATTACGAATGCTGATGTAAATTCGGGATTTAGCAATCTATGTGGATTATATTTGAATAACCGTTATTTCAGGAGGACAAAAAAAGCGGACAGGAATAAAAAATGTTCCCACACCAACGTTCACATACAATGGGCCAATATTAGATTGATAAAGTCCCTTAACATATCTGCCAACTGCCGGTGGAAGTACGGGTGCCCCGATAAATGGAAATCTAACTTGACCGCCATGAGAATGACCGCACAGAACTAAATCATATGGTTGCTCGATTTTTTTATTTCCGACAATAGGATAATGACACAATAAAATCTTCGGCTTATTTTCGATATCATCAAACGCTTTTATATTATATGCTCCATGTAAAACAAAACTGCCCAAATCTATTTTTTCATTAATAAAAAAATCTCCACCTGTACTTTTAAAAGCCTGTTTGAATTTCTGTATTGATTTATAATTTTTTGGATCATGATTTCCAAAAATACCAAATGTTGGATATTTTATTTGAGTAATATATTCAAGAGCTTCAGGTAAATACTTCTTATTTTTATTCTCAACGATATCGCCGGTAAAAACAACTATGTCAGGTTGATACTTATTAATTTTATTAATGACACGATCGGCAAAAAATCTATTTCCTTTAAAATGAAAATCACTGAAGTGAATAATTTTTTTTTTGGCACCAATATGCCTAAAATCTAAATGCGTTAGCCTTATCCAGTTAGGTTCGATTGCCAGTGCGTCCGCAATAATACCACCAGTAAATAATAATGGTGCCAGCTTTAAAAAATTTCTCCGATTTAATTTCATTTTAAAATCCTGGCACAATTCAATTAAAGTAAAACAATTCTGCTCAGATTTAGTACCTCAATTCTAAAGCCCTGACATATTTAGCAAGGAAATTTTAATTATTTTTGGCATCGCGATGAATAAAATGAGCCGACTCCGCCATAGTAGCCTACGGCTATGACGGCTGGACAAGGCAATCTATGACTTTTCTTTTTTCTACCTGGATTACCACGCTCACATTCACGAGCTCGTAATGACAATAATTCTTAAACTTTTTGATTCCGACTTCAGCGGGCAAGGAATATTTAAACAGCACAGTTGATGCAGAGTTCAGCATCGGGCTTAAATTCAAGTCTTTCTTCAGAGATATCTTTGCGACAGACTGCACATTTCCCAAATGTGCCTATAACAATTCTTTTTTTAGCGTCTTCCAATTGTTTCAGCTCAGCTTTTTGACGCCGCAACGTATTTAATGACATCTGCTGCATCTGCATCGAGTCCATTCTGGAAAGCCTACCAATTGAGACATCCGGTGAAACGGGATCTCGTTCAGGATCATCCGTATTTATTTTTTCAGTGAGTTCTTCAATTTTAGAATCAATAATCTTATTAAATTTTTCTGTCTTATTATTATCCATACTTTAATGGTGTAAACAGAATCGAGATAGATTAAAATCCAATAATATAACTTTTTATTAAAAAATCTTGGGGGTGCAATTCTACAAACTATATTTTCACGTAACTACTTGGCATGTGATAGCAGATGCCAAAAGAAATTGGCAGATGTCGTTTTCAACTTGGTAGCGAAATAAATCAGTGTATGCAATCAATAGACGTATAACAATTGCCATAAGTAATTTCGTATAATTATTAAACCGATTTTGGAATTTATATAAATAATTACATATTCTGTGAATCATTTGTAGGGCCTTTGCTTGCAAAGAGCCTTGATAGTTCAGCACCTAAATTTCGTCACTTGGCATCGAGCAAGCTTTTTTAAATAATCTTGACCAAAATTTTAATATGAATATGCTTCGATCTCAAATTTGTGCGCTGTGATTAGAGCATAACAGATTACTTATTTTATGTTAACCAAATAAGTAGTTACCAAAAATATAAATTACTAATCCTTTAAAATGAGTAAAATAAATCGTATAATATGTGTATTTGTGTCTTCATGCTTATGCTTAAGCACTGCTTCAGCTCAATTAGTTGATAGCACACAAGTTACCCCTACAGTTCCCGGTGGTACCATTACAAAGTCACTGCAAGATCAAATTGGCGCAGGCCGCGGAGATGATGTTACTGCCAACTCTTCTATTTACTTAATTAATCGAGACCCTGCACGTTCGATACGTAGAGGTCGTCAACTATTTCAACGTAAATTTACAGCTAATCAAGGGTTAGGGCCACGTGTCAACCCTGATAGCACTGGCAATATTATGACAAATCCAGCATTGGGAGCTGGAATTTCTGACAGTTGCGCCGGATGTCATGGACGTCCTAGAGGCGCAGCCGGATTTGGAGGAGTTGTCCCGACCCGGCCTGACAGTAGAGACTCGCCACATTTATTTGGTCTGGGTCTTCAGGAAATGTTAGCTGACGAAATGACGACCGATTTACGAGCAATTCGCGACAGTGCACTATCTCAAGCTGTAAATACGACGCAAACTGTTACATTAGATTTAGTATCCAAAGGAATTTCATTTGGTAAAATAACTGCCCATTCAGATAGTACATTAGATTTTTCAGATATTGAAGGGATTGATGAGGATTTGCGTGTAAAACCATTTTTTGCTCATGGGGGTGCCTTCTCAATTAGACAGTTCATAGTCGGTGCATTCAAAGATGAAATGGGGATGGAATCAAACGATCCAGATCTAACAAATGTAGCTGCAGGACAAACTGTTGTCACACCATCAGGCATGGTTTTAAATGGAGCTGTTGACACATTATCAGCCCCACCAGTTGCAAGTGCAGATGAGGACAATGACAATGATGGAGTGAAAAATGAAATCGATACGGCAGTTGTTGATCATCTGGAATTTTATTTGCTGAACTATTTTAAACCTGCTATCGGAAAAACCACAACAAGAACAACTGAAGGAAAAAACCTGATGAGTCAGGTTGGTTGCATACAATGTCACGTCCCGGATTTGACTATTAACAGTGATCGAAGAGTTGCAGATGTTGAAACAAATTTTGATGCGGTTAAAGGAATATTTAATCGCTTATTTGCAGAAGCCACAACTTTGTATGATGCAGTAGATGACGGCGAATCATATAAAAAGTTGGTGCCACAAAAAAATTCATTTGTAGTTAAAAATATTTATACTGATTTTAAGCGCCATGACCTTGGAACTGCATTTCATGAGAGACAGTATGATGGATCAATAACCACAGAAACTATTACCGAACCACTTTGGGGTGTCGGTACAACAGCACCGTATGGTCATGATGGCAGAAGTATTAATCTCGAAGAAGTTATAGTTAGGCATGGCGGCGATGCTGAGTCGTCAAAAAATCAATTTGTCGCACTTGCAGATGACGACCAAAGAAAAATTATAGAATTTCTGCAAACATTGGTTCTATTTCCACCGGATGATACAGCATCAAATTTAAATGCTGGTGATAAAAATGGTAACCCTCAAGATCCGGCAAATCATGGAAGCATTAATCTTGGAGCTTTATTTACAACACCGGATCCTGCAGCGCTAGTAGTGTCACAGGCTGAAAAAAGTCCTATAAATTTATCAATTGAGGAAGAGGGAAATAATCTGGTGATTGAATTTCAGGATATTTTGCCAGGGACAAAAGTAGATTATAGACTACAATCGACGACCGATATTGAGAAAAACCAATGGCAACCTGAACCTGAGAATGCAGAGGGTCCTGATCAAGAGGGAGAATATAAATTTAAAATCAACAAATCCACTAACGAGAAGTCATTTTACAGAGTCACTGTTGAATCGGGTGAATGACGTTCAAACCGATAGTTTTAATTTGTCAGGTTTGTCTTTATTGTTTAAAATCAAACGCTGTAAATAGATAGCCGATAGCCGATAGCCGATAGCCGATAGCCGATAGCCGATAGCCGATAGCCGATAGCCGATAGCCGATAGCCGATAGCCGATAGCCGATAGCCGATAGCAAATTGCTGATTAATGTTGAGAGTTGAAATTATAGCCTAGTATTATTACTGCTATAATTTGAGCTTATACAGGCTAAAAAAAATTCAATCGTATTAGAATTAAATTTTCAAAATGATACTATACGTTTTAAATGTACAAAAATTAATAACGATAGTTAATTCCGATTTCAATTATACTACTGTCAAGCTCAGCAGCAACTAATCCATTATCATTATAACCATCTAATTCAATATATCGATAACCGGCAATTAATTTAAGTCTTTTACTAAGTCTAACACTTGCACCTATAAGTAATTGGTAAGTGAAGACTGTATCATCGAGTTCAATACGAGGGGCGGGACCTTCAATTTCTATTTCATAGTCGGTAATTCCAAGACCAGCACCGAGATATAAACCAAGTGTTTTGCTAATTTGACATTTGAGTTTGTAGTTCAGCATATACGACGTAAGATCATTATTAGTATTTACCGCACCTACCGAATTATCTAACTCAGCCTTTATGAGCTCAATTTCAATATAGTTATCTTCAACTACGCGAAATCCAGCTTTACCGCTAACCCCGGTATCTTCACCAATATTATTGTCAAAAAAATAGAGGAGGGATGCACCTAAATAAGATTGTGAATGTAGTTGACTTGTGAACAGGGAAATAAAAAAAATTGTAATTACTAATACTGACTTACTTGTTTTCATACTAAGGTTTCAAGAATTATAACAAATTCAAGTCAAGATAAATTAATTGAATCATAAGTTAATCCTGTATTTAAATCCTGTATTTGGGAATTTTGAGGTGAATAGAATAATTTATATTGTTGAATATTCTCAATATTTTTTGTTCATTACCAATGATTAAATAAAAAGTAAATTTTTTTTACACTAAATTAAAATGTTGAAAAAATTTCTATATCTCTCACTTTTACTAACTATTCCTAAATAATACTCTAAGAATCTATCTGTAATATTCGTTATGAGGTCAAAATCGGCAATTTTAATATTCGTTGAAAAAATTGTAATTTCTAAACTAATGGTATGTATTCGTTAATCAACATACTAAAAATCATTAACCTGTAACAACAGGCAATTATAAAAAACTGCTACTTATAGCAACAAGTTAAGTTTAATTTTTAAATTACTGACAGTGTAAAATAATCACAATTAAGTTATGTCACAAATCAATAGCCAAATTATTGAAAACTACCAAAATGCGATAAAAAATCGCAAAATCGCTAAAAGTACTATCACGTTAACCATAATCCTGATAGTGGTAGCTTATCTTTACTTAATCTGGAAAACGGTTACCGATTTCAGAGAATATCAATTACCTGAATTCAGTGCAACGTTGAGTGCCGAGGCAGCGGACTTCATGCCAATCGTTGTTGATAAGGTAAAAGTAATGACTGATCGTCTGATACCCGTATATGTCAGTTCATTTGCCAAAACTTATGCAAGAGATGAGGAAAAATACTCTCAAATTTTAGTTGAAGAATTTGATGCTTTGGAAAAGAAATCTACTGAGAGTTGGGAAAAAATGGAAGAAGCGATAGCTCAGATGACGCTTGATCAAGAAATTGCAGCAAGTGAAGCCTTAGAGTCGATAATTGGATCTAGAAATATATCACTCATTAGCGAGTCTTATAGGCAAGCATTGCAAAATAAATTGGAAAAAACATTTTCTGAACATTTTGAGGGACATATTAAATCGAGTGAACAGCTATTTAAAAAACTGCAGTTAATTGCTGAATCAGAGCCTGATTTACAACCGAATGACTCTCAATATTTCTTCGGCATGTTAATGGAATTACTAGGTCTGCAAATGCAGAATTATGAAAATGATGCTGAAAATATACTAGAGTAAATCTTATTAAAATTTAACTGAATTAAAAATGAGTGATAACAATGACATAGCAAATTTTCTGGATGATGAAATAATTAGAATCCAAAAAACAACTAGAAAGACTTGGATTGCCGGTGTGTTAATTGGAATTTTCATGATACTTTACATGAATTTTATTCTGACGATGACCCGCACTTTTTTTGATGCAGAAAATGCAGCTTTATTAATATCTTCTTATGTTCAAGAATCAGCACCTGAGTTTTTAGATGAAACAGAAAAAGCATTAAAAATTAAAGCACCTGTCGTTGCTAACCAGCTAAGTCAGACATTTTTAAAAATAATCCCTGAACTCAGGGAGACAGCTGAGTTTCATCTAGACTATGCCGCAAATGAAATGATTCCTTATATAAGTTGGGAATTTCAAAATATAATTACAGAGTATATTGAAAGCAATAGTGAATCATTAAAGTTGCTAGCTGAAAATACAGATAGCAAATTATTCACTGAAACTTTTATCAGTGAAGTATTAGACTTATTTGCTCAAAGATTAGAGGTAACAATGAAAGACCAATATGACGGCCGTGATTATATTTTTGTAAAAGACAATAGTGTTTTAGCTGTACAAGCTATGAATGAATACCTTGAAGATTTAATTGACACAAATATTGATAAATTAGATCGGAAATCTAGATTAGAACGCAAAATATTGGCAACTTTAACAAATAAAATGATAACGAGAAACTCGGAATTATTCAGCACTAAATAATTTTAGAATTAAGCAAATAATGCATAAACTCAAATATGGCGCGAGTCATCATGGTCTTTAGTTTTATAGCCTGAATCTTGTCGTTGATGATTTATTTTATTTTTTTCTAAATAAGCATTATAAACATCTTCAGCAGTCATATCAAAAACCTGTGCTAGCGAAACTAAAAAGTGAAAAAGGTCAATAACCTCAACTTTAGCATTTTGTAAGTCTAATGTTTGATATTTAGCCCACCATTTCCAAGGAACTGAATCAGTTAATTCAGCCAACTCCTGTTGCATAGCACGAATATAATTCAATGACCATTCGATTTTGGCATTATCATCCAATCCATCAAGTGAAACACCTATTCTTGTATTCAAATCATTTTGTAATTTAAAAATCTCCTCTAATTTATCACTCATTTTATTTAACTATAATGTTATTGAATCATATTCAGTTTTGAACTTAGTATTATTAATAAGCTTAATATCAAATAAATGTTATTCACAATATTGATACAAAAAAATTAAAATTTACAGAAAATGCCGACTTTCGAATATCAGAATATCATAAAATCAAACAATGATCAAAAGCAGGAGAATTTTGATTTAGATAACAATTCTCAAAATCTGATTATTGAATATTCACCACCAAGAAACAAACCAAACGGAAGTTCGACAAATACAACACTTAATGCACATGACAAAAGAGGAAATATAACATCATTTTATGACGCAGATAAATCTACAATGAATAAGTCAAGTAGCATTAATACTTTTACTAACTCAATCTACAAAACTGAGTTTCAATATTATCTAAGTCGAATTACCACTCATTTAGAATCGTTAAAAAAACAAATTATCTATATTTTTAAATCAGTTTTAACTAAACCTGCGAAAAAGAAAAAAATTAGTATTATAAAAAAAAGAACCGATAATTCTAATATACAAAAAAATGGTATTGAAACTGAAAAACTTCATAAAGTTCGAACTTCAAAATCAAACAACAGGTATTCCAAAAGTAGCAGACCGGAAGATCGGGTAAGGCCAGCCAATAAATCTAATCGATCAGCCAATAGAAAATTTAAAAACAATACTTCTCATAAAGTTAACAATGGAAAACCTTCGTCCAGTAGTTTAAAAAAACATAAAATAATCAAGCAAACAAAACCAATTAATAAATAATAATCTGTTGTCTGAAATTAAATATGAGAATATTTATTAAATTTATAAAAATGCTATTAACCAATATTAGCAGCTAACTAATTTATTAAAAAATAAATTAGTATTCAATTTATCGATGAATTATTTCATCATACTTAAATTATTGAGTGTCATTCTTTCTGCAATAGGATCAGCGTTCCTGTTAAGTTTGGGTATCTCAGTAATTTTCCAAAATGATCCACGTGAAAACAACGTAATATTTGGATTTATTGTCTGCGTTATTATAGCATTCTCATTAGCATTCCTTTTTTATATCAACAGTCGTAATTGCAGCAAAAATTTATTTAGAAAGGAAGCTTTAGCTGTAATTGGATTGGGTTGGATACTGGCCAGCATAATAGGTGCACTCCCCTATTATCTTATTATTCCAAATTGCTCTATCAGCAATGCGATTTTCGAATCTACATCAGGACTAACAACAACTGGCGCAACAGTGCTATCAAACCTGGAGAGTTTACCGCGAAGTCTATTATTTTGGCGAGCTATTAGTCAATGGATTGGGGGCTTGGGAGTCATTGTATTTTTTGTGGCTATTTTGACGTCATTGGGCGCAGGTGCTAAAATATTATTCTCACGCGAATCATCAGCTGAGTCAGCTGAATTAGATTATAGCAGGGTTCAAAGTGGTGTGCTGAGAATATTACTTTTATATTTGGGTCTATCACTGATCTATTGTATTTCCTATAAAATTTGTGGAATGAACTGGTTTGATGCGGTAACTCATATGTTTACAACCATTGCCACAGGAGGATTCAGTAATTATTCTGATAGTATTTCTGCGTTCAACAGTCCATTGATAGAGTGGGTATCTATCATATTTATGATAATAAGTGGGACAAGTTTTCTGGTTCTTCTCCGAGTAATTAGAGGTGACTGGAAGGAAGTCAAAAAAAGCAGTGAAACTCTTGTTTTTTTTGGTTTAATTATCGGTGCAATAACTTTGTTAACAATAATCCTGCTACTGAGTAATACTTACGACAACACTGCTACTGCAATCAGGTATGCAGCTTTCCAGGCAGTTTCCATAATTACTTCAACCGGATATGCAACTGATGATTTTAATAAATGGTTACCGATAACACATGTTTTATTAATTGGATTTATGATTGTGGGTGGTTGCTCCGGATCAACGGCCGGAGGACTAAAAATAATCAGACTGATAATTGCGATAAAAGTATGCATATTACACACAGAAAAAGCTTTTCGTTCAAAAGTTGTTAGATCAGTAAAATTAAATGGAAGAACTTTAGATCAATTTGCCTTGGAAAACGTAGTAACATACATTGTTTTAATAGCATTAATTGGGCATTTTAGTCTCATTATATTTTCACTGATGGAAACACAAATGTCTCTTGAAGGTACATTATCAACGATAATTACTTGTCTATATAATGTTGGCCCTGGTTTTATGGAAATTGGACCGACACAAACATTTGATTTTTTACATAGTCATACAAAAATATTTCTGTCACTTATTATGATTATGGGCAGACTTGAATTATATGCTGTAATCGTTTTATTTTCACCCTCTTTATGGAAAAATTTCTCCTGATAAAATGATTTTCAGCAAATAAATAAATATTTTTAAAATCTTTATGATGAATATCTTGATTTAATTATAAAAATAAATTTGTATTTAAAAATGAGTGGCGCAGTTGATTTTGAAGCTGGAGATATAGTTATTAATGAAGGTGAGCCTGGCAAAGGTTTATTTATCTTAAGAAGTGGAACATTAGAAGTTTTCAAGGGTGATGTAAAAATAGCCCAACTTGATACACCCACAACTGTATTTGGTGAAATGAGTGACATTTTAGGGAAGCCACGATCCTGCAAAGTTGTAGCTAAAACGGAATGTAAAGTTATCTACATGGATCAGGGTATTGATCAAATCATACAGACACGCCCAAGATTAACAAAAAGATTAATTTTTGATTTAGCCAATCGTCTTGAGCAAACCACTGCAAAACTGGCTGACTCTGACGACAGCTTAATATGGTTTGACGAACCACAGGATGAAAAAGAATAATCATTAAATAAAAATAGCTAAACTTTCTATATTTGTTAAAAATTATTATTGAGAGAATTTAGTTAAGAATTGAATCCACAATTTAAAATTGTGTGATAGCGGAATATAGGCTGTGAAATTTGTTATTGTATTAATTTGTGGCTGTCTAATACTATTGTATTTAATTGTATCAGACTTGCGTAGAGTAAAAAAATTTACGCTACTCTCTAGCAATCGAGAAAAGTTAGATAATAAAGATTTCCAGGAAAAATATTTTCCAAACGAATCTTTAGAAACTATCACAATTTTCAGAAATGCTTTGTCTGTATTACTAAATACAGAAATTAATTGGATAATTCCGGAAGATAGATTAAATAAAGAACTTGAGGGAGAAAAAATTACTAATATGAAAAAACTATTTTTTATAAATACTTTGGAAAAGGAATTTAAGATTGAAATGCCATCGTTAAATAAATGCTTTGAAATGAATATTGGAGAACTATTAAGTATTATCTGTCATAAGTTGTCTGAAAAAAATAACGAACATATAAATTCAGCATTTCGTAACACAATTAATTAAGAAATGTTAAATCAAAATTTATGTTACAAAATTAATTCAAATTCATCCACAGTAAATCTATAGATGAAGATAAATTTTGCGTATAGAGATAAAGATTATGATAATGACGGTGAGCATCATAAATTATTTATCCATTACAGAGATTCATTTGATTCTTTTACATTAGTAATCAATCTACGTTTAATAATTCCAATATTACTTATACTTTTTTTAATCACATATATAACTGGTACAATAGTTATCTATTTCAAAAGTTATCAAAAAAACAATACATCAATAACTTATTTTGATGTTATTAATCCTCTAAAATGGAGGGATCTCGAGAAAAAAAAAGCACTTGATCAAATTCAATATGGATTGGATTTAATTTCAATAGGGAATTCGACTGAAGGCGTAAACAATATTCGCGACGGATTACTAATAGCGCCTAATAATGCTCAAGTGCGTCTCTACCTGTCTAAATATTATGTAGGAAACGACGACATTAAATTAGCAATTGAATTACTGAAAGATGGGTTCAACTACAACATAAATGATATTGAATATTATGATAAATTTTTTAAATTAGCAGTTTTGTGTGAGTGTTATGATTCGATTTTAGAAGTTACAGCTAAAGCCATAAAGAATAATAAATTATCGAGTAAGATTGAATTTCAAAATAGTGTTTTTTTTAATCACGCTAAAGCTTTGTATAAAAAAAATAAATTCAAATCCCTTCTTATATTTCTAGATGAATTTGAATTTAAATCAGATTTTGAAATTGAACTGATTCACTACAGGGTTAATGCATTTATTAAACTAAATAGATTTGATAGTGCTATAGAATATGTCCTTAAATTTAAAAATAAATATATTAACTCTCCAAAATATCTCGAATTAATTGCTGATACATATAGGCTTAGCGGGAGGGATCTGGCATTTAAAACCGCATTAAATGAATTAGTAAAACTAAATCCAGAACGAATAAACACTTACCTTTATCAAATAAAATCACTACATAACAATGGTGAAGTAGAAAAATTGAATGATTTATTTGAGAGCACATTAACTATCTTTAAAAGTAATAATAAAGATTTATTAAAAATAACTAAACTTGCGGCTCAATTACCATCCAGCAAGTTAACAAAACTATGTTTAGATTCGGTTGATTATAGATCATCAGTTTATTTACCCGTATATTTTTCGTATATAACAGCAATAATGTTAGAATCTAAATGGGACTTAGGATTAAAAGAATTTACAAAATTTAAAAATAGTATCAACAGATCAACGAACTATTTGGATACCCTCTATTATTATAAATTATTTAATATACTTTTTTATTTGGATGAATATGGAATTTCATCTGCCGAATTAAAGTTAAATGAATTTACCAACGATAATAATTTACCTATTGATTTTTACTTGGAGTCATGTGAAATTTTAAGATTAAATAATAAAATTGATGTTGCATTGTATTTAATTAATGGCGCTTTAAAGAAATATGATGAAAGTCCAAGAATAAAAAACGAGCATAATTTAGTCAAAAATTTATTGAATAATAGAAATAAAACTGCAAACTATGATGAGCTTATTGCAGTATCCTATTTAGCTATTGATCACATAGACAAATTAATTGAGAAAAAAGATTATGTCAGTGCAATTGATTTTTTAAAAACTCTTGAATCTAAAAATCCAAGTTGGGTTGAGGAAAACAAAAATATAATTGCCAAAAAACATTTGATAATAGATTTAGATTCATCCGATTTAGCTTATGCAAAAATTGCAATTAGAAATTATTTAGCAGTAAACCGTATGCGAGGTATTGAATTAATTTCATTAGCTCAAGAATATAAAGCAAAAGGTAGGGGTGATATAGCTAGAATCATAGTTGAAGAGATAGCAATACAAACGCCAAATGCCAAAGGCATCAGGGGGTTATTAAACAATATTTATTAGATATAATTATAATTTAAGAGTTTATTGATCACTGCCAGCTTTTATACTAATTTTTTCAAATGCACGATTCAACAGTTTGATAATATCCTTTTTTAAAATAGGTTTACTGATGTAATCTGACATTCCGGCTTCGAGACAACGTTCGCGGTCGCCAGCCATTGCATATGCTGTTGATGCAGCAATATAAATATCTTTATTGTTGTTACCACAATTCCCGCATCTTATCTCTTTTGTAGCAGTTAGACCATCCATAACAGGCATTTGAAGATCCATTAATATTAAATTATAATTTTTTAATGATAGTTTATCAAGAGCCTCTTTACCATTATTTGCAAGATCAGCATTATAACCTAATCTAGTTAAAATATTATTGAGCAACTTTTGATTATTATACTCATCTTCAACCAAAAGTATTTTCATGGGACATGAGTCAGATAAAATAATAAATGGATATTTCGATTCATTTTTTTTATTTTCATGAAGTATATTTTCATCAACAGCTTCAGCCATAATATAAAAATAAAAAGTTGATCCCAATCCAATTTTACTTTCAACCCAAATATCACCAGACATTAAATTACATAATTTTTTACAAATTGCCAAACCCAATCCAGTCCCACCATAACGCTTCTCCATTGAATGACTTACTTGCGAATACAATTCAAATAACGTATTTGTCTTTTCTAAAGGAATACCAATTCCAGTATCCGCCACTGAAAAATTTAAGCGTAATTCATTACCAACAATTTCTCTTTTTGCTGAAACAGAAATTTTAACCTCACCACTATCAGTAAATTTAATGGCATTACTTACGAGATTTATTAATATTTGTCTTAATTCAACTATATCAATTTTTATAGTTTTGGGAGTACTTGGATCTATCTCAAACGTTAAATTAACTCCTTTACTCTGTGCAGAAATCCAAAATGTATCTACAACCTGTGCGATCAAATTTTCAATTTCTTCAACATTTTTAATAATCGCTAACCTACCTGACTCAATCTTTGATATATCAAGTATATTATTCAATAACTCTAAAAGCTGACGACTATTATTCTTCACAATTTGCATACAGTCTTGTTGATATGGATTTAGGTCTTCGTCTAACAACAAATCAGAAAAACCAATTATTGAATTCATTGGCGTTCTAATCTCATGACTCATTATTGCTAAAAAGTTACTTTTGGCTTGGTTATCTGCTATAGCAGATTCCATTGAATCACGTAAAGCCTGATCATTCTTTGTTTTTAATGTAATGTCCTGACCAATTGTAGAATAGCCGATAAGTTCCCCATTTGGATCATGTAAAGGAGTAGAATACCAATTACAAATAATGTTCGTACCATTATTCGTTATACTGTTTGTTTGAAAACTTTTTGAACTCGCTAATTTTTCAACAAAGCTAATTGTATTTTCATTATTAAAAAGTTTTGTGAACTTACTCCCAATTGAATCTGCATCTAAATAACCAAACAAGCTTCTAGCTGAAGGATTCCAGTTAACAATTTCTATATTAGAATTATATTCTATAATTGGCAGCTGAGTATGATTAAAATGATATGAATTATTAGTTAACTTGCTGTTAGCATCAAACTTTGACAGCATAGGATTTAAACCACTAGTAATTACTAATGAAATACTGACAATATTTCCAAAATAATTCTTGTTAGGATATTGTTTAATATTTAATTTTAACTTTTCTCCAATTTTTGGTTTTAATTTTATATCATAACTGATAACTTTTGCATTAGTAGCAGTCTCGAGCAATGAGTTATTTAATAAACCAAGCTGATCATCATCACAAAAGGCTGATAGCATTTGTCCAGATAATTCATGTTTTGAAAACTTCAGTAATTTTTCTGCAAATGAATTTACATTTAAAATTTTTCCATTTTTATCAGAAAAAATAACCGCCTGGTCTAATTGATCAATAATATTAGCTTGGTTTTCCAGCTCTTTTTTTTCTATCAGGTTTTCTATTTCAATACTAACTAACGGAACTATTCCTTTAACTACAGACTCAATTTCATTATAATTATTAAAAGATTCACTATGCAGAATCGCAATTACTCCAATTACTATATTTTGAGAATTTGTTAGTGGTACTCCAACAAAAACTTGGGAATTAAAATCAATTGACATTATATCGTTTGGAAATTTTTTTCTTAGATCCTCAATACAAACCAAACACCCCTGTGATATTGATTTCTTAATCGGTGATCCTTCAAGATTCCAGGTAAAATTGTGTAGATTATTACCATAAGCGTTTATAGATAATGTATGAGCTTTAAGATATTGATCATCATTCAACACTGCAACTAAAGCCACATCAACTTGAAGAATCTTGGTAAGCTCATTCGTTAAAGTAGAATAAAATGCGTCGCCACGAGTTGTGGTTAATTTTTCTACAATTACTGATAATAAATTAATATTACTTACGCCTTTATATCTAGACCTGACACGAGTATTCGTATTTTTAATAACGTATGGCAAGTATCGCAAGTAATCATTATTTGAATCTATTATAACAATTTCTTCCACATTAGTTCTCAAAGATTGTAACGAGGCTTCTTCAGATGTAGAATCAATTAATAATATAACTGGTGCTCTTAAATCTTTACCTATTGAAATTATTTTAAAAATTTCGGCATTAGAGGATTTATAGCTAACAAGTAATATATCAAACTCAGTCTGCTTTTTGTTTAACAATTCAATTGCAGATTCAATAGATTGGGACCACTGAATTTGCATCTGAAATACAAATTGAGACAATGATTCATTTATCCTCTCAACGACAGATGTATCATCTTCAACTAGAAGTATTCTAATATTATCCTGTGGCTTTATTCCCATTAAATAGTTGATATTTTAATTGATAAAATTTTAGCTATAGGCATTGGCCTGCCATTGATTAAGGCATTGTTCCCGTGTTTCTAGGGTATAATATGCATCAATTAACGAATAAGTATATCTATAATATACATTAGTTGATAAATTTAAAAAATATTAACAAAATATATAATTAAATATTAAAAGTAGTTTTAGTATTTACACTTTTTTATAGTCAGAAAATCTCCGTTACAACCAATAGTAGTTCACAATTAATAACCTTTTATAGAATTTCATAATAAAAATTTTACATTATATCGATACAATTACAAATTATTAGAGAGCATCAAATATTGAATATTAATCACTATGTTGGTTTTAAATATCGCATTAGCGACAAGGATAATATTTCAATTAAAGAATGAAATTTTCAACAGTCTGCCTGGAATCACTTGAATATATAGAACCACCCGAAATATGGTCTACTGATAATATTGAGCAACAACTAGCACCTTTATACAAAAGACTCAAACTTCCATATGGCCGATTGGAATTGATGACAGGTATACAAGAAAGAAAATTTTGGCATAAAAATATCAATCCTTCTGATGCAAGCGCACTAGCTGGAAAAAAAGCATTAATAAATTCTAATTTTAAAACAAAAGAAATAGATCTACTTGTACATTGTAGCGTTTGTCGTGATAGATTGGAGCCTGCTACAGCATCCTATGTTCACCATAAATTAAAACTTTCAAATGAATGTATGACTTTTGATATTTCAAATGCCTGTCTTGGATTTTTAAATGCTATGTCAGTAGCTAGTGGAATGATTGAAAGTGGTAACATAAAACGCGCGTTAATAGTTTCAGGAGAAAATGGGAAACCATTGTTGGAAAATACAATAAAAAAGCTAACAAATTCAACATTTACCAGAAATGAGATCAAACCCTACATTGCTAACCTTACAATTGGTGCAGGGGCTGTGGCATGCATACTCTGTCATCAATCATTGGCAGATTGTGATACTCCCAAATTGATTGGAGGTTCATATGAAACAGACTCAAGCTATTGTAATTTATGTGAGGGGGATACATCTTCTGGAGGAACCGGTTTAGAAATGCAAACTGATTCTGAAAAGTTGCTCAATGCAGGTGTAAAAGTCGCTAAACAAACATGGTTAAAATTCAAGGAAACGACAGATTGGAAAGAATCAACAATTGATCGCTCAATCTGTCATCAAGTTGGTAATACCCATAGAAAAAAATTATATGAGACACTAAATCTGGATTTAGGAAAAGATTATTCGACTTTTAAAAATTGGGGCAATACAGGATCAGCCTCATTACCAATAACTTTAGCAAAAGCGATCAAAGAAAAAAAAATTAATAATAATGATAAAGTAGTCCTTCTAGGAATCGGCAGTGGCCTAACGTGCATGATGTTAGGTATAAGATACTAGCTATTCTTATTGAGTAACTATTTCCAAATTATTATATTTAACAAAACTTTTTTTTGGATAAAAATTTGTTGGAATATATTTATTAGTTTTAACAGAGTACTCACTTTCGTCCATTTTTAAAATATCTCTGATATCATAGTTTGGTGATGCACACTCTTGGGTTGCTACAAATGCACCCAGTCGACAACATCTATTTATAAATGTATTGTTAATGGTATCTCCATATATCAAAGACTTCACAAACATTGCTGTAAACGCATCACCGGCACCAACAACATTTTTTACTTCTACGGGTTTTGATTCACCATATACAAATTTTGATCCGTCGAAATAGACTGCTCCTTTTTCTCCTCGTGTTACACAAATCTTTTTTACCTGTGTTAAATTTGATAATTCAATAATCGCTTTTTCAAGTCCACTTCCATTAACAATGCATCCTGTAATTTGAACTAGCTCATTTTGATTTAGTTTAACCACATCAGATTTATTTGCTAATTGAATAACGAGATCAATATTATCATATGGCTGCCGTAAGTTTACATCAAAAACTTTAAGAAAACCTGGGATTTGAAGAATTTTAAATAGCCTGTTTCTATTTTTTTGATTTCTTGCTGATAGAGATCCATAGACGAATGCATCAACTTCTTGAAGAAAGTTGTATAGATTAATTCCAACATGAATATCATCCCACGCTACATTTTCTCTAATATTGTATCTCGGCTCACCTTTGTAGTTAAATCTAACTTTAGCAGTTCCTGTTAACATTTCACGAGTATGAGTAATAAAACGAGTATGCACACCTCTTGTAGCCATCCGTTCGAGTGCCTCAATTCCTAACTGGTCATGTCCAACTGCAGAAACTAGGTATGAATTTAACCCTAACTGGGACATGTGTGTCGCAACGTTATGAGGTGCACCGCCCAGAAATAATCCTAAAGGCATTACATCCCATAATACTTCGCCAAAACTGATCACATTCTTCATAATAAGGTGTTTAATTTATATATAGTGTCATAAATAAAGTAAAAAAGCAAAAATAATTATGTAAATAACCTATGAAAAATCTTAATGATATGAAATAATTTTTACACTTAAAAATTATTATTTACAGCAATATTTTTATTTTTGCATATACTAATATCAGAGAATCAGGTGATTAATTCTACATATCTGATACAATCTATTATCTATTTAATAGTACCGCAAATTTTCATAATAGCTACTTGGCAGTTTTCTGACGTAACCATTGTCCATCATCTTTAATTGGAATTTTAAAAGATTCAGGATTAATCTGAACATTAATATCTATAGAATCATAAATGACATTTTTAAAAACTTTACCATTTACAACATGTTGCATTTCCATATCCACAACAACATTTCCTACTTTTTTCTTCTTTGTAATAAAATAATCAGCATCAACTAATTCACCTGCAAACATTTCCTGATAACCAACTCTTCGAATTAAAAAGTTTTTCTTGTCAATATAGTACCACATAATAGGGCCATCTTTCAATTTTGCTTTGAGTAAGTACATTGGCTGTCCAAAAACTTTTTTCTCTCCCTGATATGCAAAATTATGCCCTTTTACTTCCCAATCGACAAATGGACCATGCACATCTGATAATACATCATACTCGACGTTCTTCTCTTTTCCAAGCGCTACAGGATATTTCAATTCAGGTTCAGTCTCATGCAACCAGGCCACTTCACCATCGTAAGCTCTTAAATTTTTATAACTCCTTCCCATTTTACGGTATGAGGTCTGCTCCCAATAAAAATGGGGGAATTTAATATACCAAATTTTTTTAAACTCATCATGATTTTTAATTTCACGTCCAATAATCTTTACAGAGTTGATTTTCTTTATTAATTGCACACCACCTCTAGCCCGTAGATTTAATGTTATAATTTTCCTTGATGTTACATCTGTTGATGTAGGCCCTTTATCAACTTCACTTTCTTCACTCTCCTCAATATCTTGACCGTCTACTGTTGCTATGAAAAACAAACCAACATTAAATAAAACTAAAGTGAGTAAAAGTTTATAAGAATATTTAGTCATAATGATTACTTCAGATAAAATTATATTTTTGGCAATTTCAATATCCATTATTTAACTAAAAAATCAGTGTTATATTTGAGCCAATTTTTAATACTTTGAAGTAGTGAAATAAGATTACTCTCATCCAAATTATGATCATTAATTCTATTGAAAATAATATCATTAGCTAAAATTTTATTTCTACGATTGAGCGAATTAATCCAGTCTTGCTTTACTGGATATCCTTCATCACGAGCTAATAAATAAATTGTTTTAATAAATACAGATTCCGGCTGTGCACCATTTGACCAAAAGTATATTGCCTTCAATGTCAGTTCATAAAATCTCTCAAATGATTCAATATATTTTAAATTATTAATTAAAAAATTTGAATATTCAGCAGCATAAACAAATGATTTATAATAATTACTAATTGAAGAATTACTTTTGATTAGTCTATAATCTCGAATAAACCATATCTCAGAAGTTTTAATTCTATCGAGATCAAGTATCGCAATATCAAATAAGTCAGGGTTCAACTTTGAAATCTTTTTTTTTGGTATTCTTTTTATACACAATAAAATTCCAAATTTTTTAGTGAAAATATAAAAGTGAAGATTCGACCCACTCTTCTCAATTTTTTTGAGAACAATACCTTCTACTGATATTTGCTGAGTCGACATACTAACTTACATTCTAACTTAATCATTGAATAATAGATTTATAATTAATTTATTTAAACTTGATATAACTTATCAAATTATAAATTATATCTTTAACATAAATATGATGATGAATTCAGATTGGCAGAGCATTACAGTAAAATTGATTTTTGGAATCACATGTTTCATTATGATTTGGAGAATATTGCGCAGAAAAAATAAATCTACCGGATGCGGAGATGATTGTACATGCAATTCGTCTTCCAAACAGAACTTTAAGTATAATAAAGCAATAGAAAATATTTTGAGCAAAAAAACTGATTAGCCGCTTTAATAATTTGTTCTCATAATAATTTTATTTTTCTAATCAATTATTTTTCATCTCAGTCATATTATTAACTAATTTTTATTTTAATCTTTGTAAAAATTGCCTCCAATTGAATTAACTCTATAGTGTGTAAGGATTTAGTATAATAACTGAATCCTAACTCTTTATACATTTATAATTTAAATTAGCCAAATACTAATTTGTACTTGATTAAACGATTAATTAATTACTACTCTGTTTTAGTTTTTCATGGGGATGAATAGTAGTGAGCCCCTAGCCATTTGTCAGTAAGCGCTAATTTTGATGCGATAAACAGCGAGTGGGTAGGGGCATTTTTATGGACAAATAACACTCATTAAAATATATCCTGAAACTACAAATCCTAAAAATTGTCCTGATTTAATTTTATCGTTAAGGTAAAAATTTAAAGTATAGTTTTCTTCTTAACATGAAAAATAAAGTAATTCTAATAGGTTGGGACGCTGCAGATTGGCATTTTATTAATCCTCTGTTAAAAGAAAATAAAATGCCTTGCCTGGAAAAATTTATCAGCGAGGGCATCCATGGAAATATCGCAAGTATACAACCGATGCTCTCACCGATGCTCTGGACATCAATAGCCACAGGCAAACGAGGAGATAGCCATGGAATCCACGGATTTGTAGAGCCATCAGATGATGGTCAATCAATAAGACCTGCAACCAGTTCATCTCGAAAATGCAAAGCTATATGGAATATCTTAAATCAAAATAAATTACGTTGTAATATTGTAAATTGGTTTGCCAGTCATCCTGCTGAAAATATCAATGGTTATATCGTTAGTAACTTATATCCTGATTGGGATAGTTCGGGTAAATTCCCCAGTCTACAAACAAGTGGTATAATTAATTCTTCATTACTTGAATCAGAATTATCTGAACTTAGATTACTTCCATCAGATATCAATTCTGAAGAAATTCAAATGTTTATCCCAAATTTAGCATCCATTGATTTATCAATTGATAAGCGTCCCTATCAATTACAACAACTGCTAGCAAAAACGGCTTCTATCCATAATGCCGCAACTTATTTGCTGAGTAAAAAAGATTGGGATTTTACAGCAATTTATTATGGAGCTATAGACCAATTTGGCCATGAGTTTATGCAGTATCACCCACCAAAGCTAAATGAGGTCAACAATCAAGACTTCGAAAATTATAAATATGTTATGGAAAATATTTATCGCTATCACGATATGATGTTACATGGATTATTACAAAATATCGATAGCTCTACAAATATTATAATCGTTAGTGACCATGGTTACATTTCTAACGAATTAAGACCAAAAATGGAGTCTGCAAGAAAACTTCCGGAATCATGCCATCGTTATTTTGGAATTGCCTGTGCTAACGGACCTGATTTCAAAAAAGGAGAAAAACTATATGGTGCAACTATTCTGGATGTGACACCTACAATATTGTCGCTTTTTGATCTTCCTGTTGGAGATGATATGGAGGGTCGAATTTGGCAAGAGACTTTTGATAATCCTAATAATATTAAAAGAACATTAAGCTGGGAACTAGTCCCGGGCAAAGATGGGATGCATTCAGAAAATTTGAAGAATGATCCGATTGAAATGCAGTCATTATTACAACAATTCATTGATCTCGGATATATTGATGAGCCTTCGAAAGATATTAAAGATACAATAGATAATGTTATTCGTGATCAAAAAACTAACCTGGCAAGATCTTTAATTGATAGCGGGAAAATTGATCAAGCCATACCATTACTAGAATTTTTGTATCAATCATATTCAAATGAAATTTATTATATTACAAAATTAGTTGAATGTTATATCCAGACAGACGATCTCAACAATGCCAGAAAATACTTAAATATACTAAAACAAAAAGGAAACAATTCCAACGCTTATGTATATTTATTGGAAGGTAGCTTAGCCATGGCTCAAAACAAAGCTGACCAAGCGGTTAAAAGCTTTAATACCGCACTCGCAGAATCCGATAGTAATGCAATTCTGTTAAATAATCTGATTGGCCGAGCCTATTTAATTCTTAATAAATTTGAGCTGGCTAAAAAAGCTTACACTAAAGTTTTGCAAATAGAACCGGAAAATCCGTTTGCACATAATGGATTGGCACAATCTTACATTGCTACTAAAAATTACAAAAAAGCTGTGGAGCATTCTCTTGATGCCGTTGGATTACTCCATTTTTTTCCGGCTGCACATTATCACCTCGGTGTCGCTCTTGCAGAAATTGGAAAACCAATCGATGCTATTAGTGCATTTGAAGTTTGTTTACCAATGGCCAAACAAAAATCCCAAGTACATTATTGGTTAAGTAAACTTTATCAAATAAATGATCTTGATCACGAAAAATCAAAAATTCACAAGCGATTAGCCGCTTCAGAAAATAAGAAAAATAAATTCTTCTTTATCAATAAAGATAGTTGAAATTTATTTTTTTGAAATCGACTTGCGCGCTTTTAATCCTGCAGCGCCTAGTGCTAACAGCCCTAATCCTATTGAATAAGTCGAAGGCTCAGGTATCTGTCCCGCATTTATAGTACCTCCTGAAGTTTCATATCCATAATTAGAAACAGTCACTGTCCAATTATTATCGGTAGTACTATCAATTAAAATCTCAATCCATCCTAAAAGACCACCACTGGTTTTTATTCCAAGATAACGTTGAGCTATATTAAAAGAATTTGTAGATTCAGTGGCTAAGAACGGCCCATCTTCAAGAGGATTAGTATTTGAAGATTCAAATGCAGTCCGACCTACAAGTTCACTTTTTATTAAACTACCATTTGTAAATGATGTCATTGGATTAGCAACATAACCTATGTTCCCTGCATAAACACTACTAAATAATTTAGCCCCATTAAGTTGCTGCATTCTAAAACTGTCTACAGCCACAGCAGAAGAATATAAAGTAAAATCAAAATCATCATTACTATCACCATCAATATCAATCGCATTTGCATTAGTTACAGTCCCACCAGGTCCAAAACTAAGACTAGCATCCCCGATTGATATGTTAGCTACAGTTGCATTACCCAAAGTAAAAGCACCTAAACTGGCAGCCGTTGAATATTTTAATACACGATTATTTATTTTTGCAGAAAGACTAATTTTTTTCATAGTTAGAAATATAATCATAAATTAATGATACAGTCAAGCGGAAGGTAATGTTAATAAGTCTATAAGGTATTAAATACCTTAAATATAACAACTGCAAATTGGTTAATAACTGAAAAAACCTATGTTTTTATCACTCCTTTTCATCAGGAGTCTCCAACTCAAATCCATGCAATTTTTCTGACTCTTCAGGCGTTGTAAATACTTTAAAAAGACACCAGCCAAACAATAGAGTTACAGATCCAACTGACATTATCATAACTATCCATCCTCCTATCGACATATCACAAATTAATTAATTTTTTTAAATCTTTTGGCAATTGAAACAACCAAGACCAGAAATACCGCTATTATAACTATCAAACCGACACTCATCTGTGCAACTTGATTGGATGATTCACCAATTAAATCTTTAACGTACCCACTCACTTCACCTTTTTTTCCTGTCTCTAAATCATACCCAAAAACATTGGTTAAAACCCAAAAACCAAATATCGTTAGCAAAAATACAGGACAAATATATTTCATAATAATTTTGAAAAATTCTGGAATTTTAATTACAGAACCTTTATGTGCTTCCGCATATCCTTTTTCGATGCCAAATACCCACGCAAAAATAATAATTTGGATAGTCGCTAAAACAAAAATTAAAAATGTCCCAACCCAGAAATCCAATGTATTTAACGCTTTAACATCCTTACTGAAATAAACTACAAAAAAACAACCCAGCCCTGTTATCAATCCAAGAAATGCAACCGATTGTTTTCTGTTAATTTCAAGTGCTTCTTCCAGGAATGCTATTCCAGGTTGCAGCATTGAAAGAGAGCTAGTTACAGCTGCCAAAAACAGTAAAAAGAAAAAAAGAAAGCCAAATAGCATTCCAATCGGCATCACAGAAAAAACCATAGGTAAAACATTAAACCCAAAACCAAATGTGCCCATACCGGCAACTCCGGCTACACCAAGAAATGCAAAACCTGCCGGCACAGTTATTAATCCTCCAAGTGCGACTTCACAAAATTCATTTGTACTGGTTGCAGCCAATCCACTAAGAACAACATCATCATTTTCCTTTAAGTAACTTGCATAAGTAATAATTACACCAAAACCTATTGATAGAGAGAAAAAGATTTGCCCGGCAGCCTCCAACCATAGTTCTGGATTTTTTAATTGTGACCATATAGTTTTCTTATGTATCCGGAAATTTGAATTATTTTTTATCTCAGTACGCTTTGCTTCAATGACTGCAGTCCCAACTAGTTCGCTTCCTTTACTCCACTCAAAACCCTCTTCACTTTCTATTTTTTCCTGAAGTAAAGTTTTATTGGGATTCCACATAAAACCAAGACCATTAACTACGTTGTTTTCTGGATTTTCTGCAACTGGTGATCCTAATGTAAGCACCCTGACCAGAATCACTACGGCTAACATAAGTAGTGTCGGCATTGCATACTTACAAAATAATTCTATGCCTTTTGAAATTCCTCGATAAATCAGGAAAAAATTTAGAATAAAAACAATTAACAAATAGCCGCCAACTTGCGACGTACCAAAACCGATTGCTGATCCATTTTCTGAATATCCGATAAACTTTTGCCAAAAACTGCCAGATGCATCAACCGTTTTAAAATCCATATTGCCCAACAAAAAATTCACTGAGTATCCTAGACACCAAGCTTCTATATATACATAATACATGTAGATCACAACTGGAATTATGACCCCAATTATTCCGCAATATTTAGCGACTGGGTGTTTCCAAATGACATTAAAAATTCCGGGACTGGAATTAAACCCCCTTTGTCCACCATAGCGACCCATTGCCCATTCAGCCCAACAGATGGGTAACCCTATTATTAACAGTGAAAGGAAATAGGCCAACATAAATGCCCCGCCTCCAAACTCTGCTGCTTTACCTGGAAAACGCAAAAAATTCCCCAGACCCACTGCACTTCCAGCAACAGCTAAAATTACACCAATTCTTGAATTCCAGGCCTCATTTTGTTTGCTCGACATATTAAGGGGCTATTCAAATTGTAAATTGCTACTTTGCCAGAAAAAAAACAATCTAGTGCAATATAAATGAAAAAATGATTTATCAAATGAAATCAAGTGACAAGAATTGATCGACATATTTTTACTGAGTGGCTCGTTGCATTTTCAATAACAATTGGTGCAACACTCAGTATTTTAATACTGGAAGACATTCAGGATAATATGCAAGATCTACGAGGGTACGGTGCCAGTTCACAAAGTATAATTTATTATTATATTATATTGACCCCAAGTCTACTCTCTAGCGTCATCCCGATTTCTCTAATAATATCAATATTATTTAGCCTTGGTAATCTCCATCGAAATAATGAAATTATAGCTATGCGTGCTGCAGGCATGAGTTTGTGGCGTATCTCAAGAACTCTTTGGCTGGTTGGGGCTATTTTTAGTTTTCTACTTTTATACTTAAACTCATTTCTAATACCATGGTCGGTCGAAAAATCGAATCTGCTACTTGAAAATTATTCATATGCTAACGAACTTAAAGACAACGAGGAGGAACAGGTTGGACTGCATTATAATCTGGCTTTTTATAACCACAAAGATCATCGCATGTGGTTTTTCAATCGATTCAGCAACTTTAACTACAGAGGGTATGGAGTAACGGTTTCTACTCTCGATTCTGAAAATCGAGAAATATCAAGAATTTTAGCCAAAGAGGCTTATTTTGATGACATTGATGGGTATTGGGTTTTTAATTGGGGTCGTGAAGTAACGTTTAATCCTGAAGAAGGTGATGCCATTAAATCGCTCCCATTTGAAGAAATAAAAATGACTGCATTTATTGAGGATCCCAAACTGATGAAGACCCTCGAAAAGCGTCCAAAAGATTTATCACTTTTTGAGCTCTCGAATATCCTCGAAAAAGTAAAAGAAGAAGACAACAGCCAAATTCGCGCATACGCAGTGCGTTATCACGCAATTTGGGCAAGTCCACTGAGTTGTTTAATTGTAGTCGGATTGGCCGTTCCTTTTGCTGTAGCAGGTGTCAGAGTTAATCCGATAATTGGAGTATCAAAATCGATGATCCTGTTTCTGCTTTATTTCTTAATGGCAAATATAAGTTCAGTTCTAGGAGAACGTGCCGTTATTGATCCAATATTAGCAGCTTGGTTACCTAACGCATTAATACTATTGGTCGGATTAATTTACCATAGAAATATGAAATAATATAGCATCTGCCATAATAAATTTGGTAGGGATGCATCTCCGAGGCATCCGCGGCTTAATTGAGGTTACTGATATAGATGTGAAATCACGGACGACTGGGGACAGTCGTCCCTACCCAATCTACTGTAATCGAGTTGTTATTGGATTTGCCAAATTAATTTAAAAAAAGATTTTTCCGTTATTTCGGTACCAAGTTGAAAACGACATCTTCCAATTTCTAATGGCAGATGCTATAATACATAATTTATATATAACATGATAAGTAAAAATTACGATAAAATTATCGCTCGGCGGCATCGTAATCGAGGTAGCAAATTGTATTGTATAATATTGTTCAATCTAACGATGTCGGCCAGGTTGCTTTCTTAGTCCCAGGTGTATAGCAATTTGCAAAAATTTTTGACCAAAAAAAAGTAGTCGTAGATCACCACAGCACTTTGTGCTTCGAGATGACATTGGGTAATATGTTGTCATTGCGAGTGCTGCGCAAGCAGTGTGCGGCAATCCATCTGACTTATGTTAGCGACGGCGTGAAAACGGAGTAAAACTACCGGTTTGAAAATCTGACGTAAAAATAGCGGTTTCAAATTGGAGATTATTTTTATTTAATCGTTTATTCGCTTTTTCATTCTGTAGCTTTTACCTTCGATTAAAACTGTTTCGGCATGGTGCAGGATGCGGTCCAGGACTGCTGAGGTGATGGTGCTGTCATTGTTGAATATTGTTGGCCAATCTTTGAACGCTTTGTTTGTCGTTAGTATTATTGAGCCTTGTTCATAGCGTTGACTGATTACCTGAAAGAGGTAATTGGCGCCTCTTTGGTCGATTGGCAGATAACCGAGTTCATCGAGTATGAGCAATTGCGGCTTTTGGTATTTTTTTAATTCTTCTTTTAGTCTGCCTTGTTTTTGTGCTGTATTGAGGGTGTTGATTACGTCTATGGCATTGGCAAATAGGACGTGGTAACCTTTGAGGCAGGCTTTATATCCTATTGCGGTTGCCAGGTGAGTTTTGCCCAGTCCGACCGTTCCGAGGAATATGACATTGGCGTGTTCCGGTATAAAGCGCAGATGCATTAGGTATTCGATTTGTTCGCGGTTGATTTTTTCGGGCCAGTCCCATTTGAATTGGGTGTCTGTTTTTATGACGGGGAAGTGTGCTGCTTTAATTTTTCGTTGTATGCTTCGTTGTTGTTTTTCTTCCCATTCGCCGCGCACGAGTTCGTGCAGGTATTCCAGATGGCTTGTTTTTTTGTGTATCGCTTCTTTGGCTAACGCTTCGTAGTGTTTTAATAGGTAGCCGAGTTTGAGGCCGGTTAATTGTGTTTCCAGTTTTTTATGCATTTTCGTTTTCTGTTTTATTTTCATATATGGATAAGTCGTTTTGCGGGATTTGTATTTCGAGTAGGTCGCTTTTGCGGGTTAGGTGTAAGGGTCCGGGTTTTTCTAGCGGGTGGGCTCTTTGTTCGAGGATGTTGGCGATGTATTCGCTGCTGTAGGCTGCCAGTTCACAGGCGTCTTCGATGGCTTGCGCGACTTTTTGCGGGGTGTATATTTCGGTTAGAGCTATGATTTTGCGTAGGTGGTGCATGGGGTTGAGTCTGCGGTTTTTCATTTCTGCATAGAACTTTTCCGATTGGCAACTGAGGGTGATGAATCGTTGCAGCAGTTTTTGATCTTTGGCTTTTCGGCGTTGGCATAGGAGTGCTCTAACGTGATCGGGGTTTTCGATATCCATATGGCGTTGATAACTGCGTATGTGTTCGGCGATCAAATTACTTTGGTTATAGATCAATAGTTTTTCGGGATATATTCTCATTTGCAGGCGTTGCGATGCGTATTCGGCGGGAATTGAATAACGGTTGGTATCGAGTGTGATGCGAAAGGAGGCGTTGGCTTTTACTAACACGTGTCTGCTGACATCGTAGTCATGCAGGGCTAACGGCTGTAGACTTGCCTTTTCGGTCTGGAACAGGTCGATCGGTTTTTTCTGGGTTTCTCTATGCACTCGTACGTTGGCGGTTTGTTCGAGCCAGCGTTTGGCTTGTTCGCACAGGATGTTAAAGTTGGTGGGGTTGAGGCCTTTTAACAGATTGTTTTTTACATAACCGACGGCTTTTTCTACTCGGCCTTTTTCATTGGCCTTGCGCACGTTGCAGGCAACCGGTTGAAAGCCGTAGTGCCGGGCAAAGTCCAGATAACGCGGGTTGTATTGCACCGCTTCCCCGGCTTTGTGGGTGATGACGCCGGTTTTGAGATTATCGATCATGATCTTTTCGGCAATGCCGCCAAAATATTTGAAGGCGTTGAGGTGGCACTGAAGAAAGTGTTCCATTTTTTCTGAAAGGGTAAATTCGACATACATCATTCTCGACCAGGCTAATACCATGATAAAAAAACTGAGCCGCCTTCGGGTGTTTCCCACAGTTATTGATTTATAACTGCCCCAATCGACTTGAGCACATTCTCCCGGCGCAAAGGATAATTTCAAAAAAGCACCTTTGTACGATGGACGAACTTTGCCGACATATTCGCACAAAATTGAGTAGCCTCCCGCATAGCCTAACGTATGTATGCGGCTGAGGAGTTGTTGTGTGCTGTAAGCATGTTTTTCCAGCAAACGCTTTATCTCCGTTTTATACGGATCGAGTTTACTGCTGAACTTTCTGCCTTGTCGTGCCTGATAATTTTTGCACTGCAGCCACTTCAATACCGTCTTTTCGTTCAGTCGTAATTCCCGGGCTATTTGACTCGGTTTTAAATGCTCGTGTTTGTAAAGATGATGGATCTGATTATAGATGTGAAAACTAATCATCGCTGCCTCCTTGCATTATTTGAGAAAATATTTCGCTCGCACTCATTGTTTTGGCAAAACGCTTTGTTTCCTCAATTTGACGGCTCAACGCCAACACCTGATAAAAAGGATGTTCGTAAGCGATGAGATCGCGGCGTTGCAGATTCTCTCTTGCCTGTTGCAGCGCCTGAAAATCCATCGGCAAATGAAAGGTGATTGAGTTATCCGAGCGTTAACGCATCCTCAAATTCTGGATTTACTGAAAGCCAAACAGATAGAAGCGCAACTGTTTGACGAAAAAAACATAGCCGAAATCAGAGACCCAAATAATCCTCAACGCCGCCTAATGCTATGCCGCAATGAAGGCTCGGCAAAACGCGAAGGCAAAACCCGAGAACACCTGCTCGAAAAAACCGATCAAGCCTTGAAACAAATAGCGACCGGCACAAGCAAACGAGTAGCAACGGAAAAGCAAATAGGCATACGAATCGGAAAAGTATTCAAGCA
>JAJFLR010000005.1 GCA_021772565.1 Opitutales bacterium
CCAAACCCAAAACTGTAACTCGTTTATTTTGCCAATTTGCCACAGGATCATTTTAGCAACTTAGTGGCATTGAGTTAAGCGAAATAAGACTAACCCAAATAACGCCAAGGCTATATCACAAGCATATACCAAAGTCTGTACAAAAGAAAAGAACGGCTTTAAATGCCGTTCTTAACCTGTTTACTTTTAACGATATCTTGATTTTCTTGATCGTTCTTTTTCTTTTAACTCGAGCTTATAAGCTTTTTCTTCCAATCGACTTATACGCTTGTTTAGCTTTCTTAGCTCTTTTTCTGGCAGAGAAGGACTAAGGGCAATATAGGCTTTATATTGAGTGGCAGCTTCTCGTAAGTCGCGAGATGTTTTAGGTCTTAGTCGTTCAAGCGTTTTAGCAAGTCCATATCTAGTATCTGGAACTTTTGGATTAGCATAAACCGCCGCATGATATTTATCTATTGCGCTCGCTAATTGTCTCTTCCTGGCCAGGTCATCAGCCAAGGTCAGATCTTGCCTTGCCGATTCTTTGGCTTTTGCAACTAAATTGAGTCCACGCTTAGATCGTTTCGCTGCTTTAGGAAATGTACCAGCCTTTTTATATCCAGCTTCAGCAGAATCCAGGTCTTTTATCATAAGAGAAAGATCGGCTACTGCAAAAGTTTCTTTAGCATTTTTGGCATTGCCTATTACAATTCCCATTTGCTGGTTAGCTTCCTGGAATTTGTTTTGAGCTAAAAGAGCCTCGGCATAAGCAATTCTTTCCCCATCATTTGTTGGTGTACCTACAGTTTTTAGATCAACTGGCTCTCCAGACATGGCCCTTAGTTTTAATTGAGCTAATCTTAGTTCCATATTATTTGGATTCATTGCCACAGCTTTATCAATCATAGCTTTGGCATCTTCAAATTCGTTTGAAACAAAAAAGGCACTGTTTGCATCTTTGTTTGCCTTCATGTAGTACGCCCGAGTAAGACCTTGGGCAGCCGGGCCATTTTGAGGTTGATTATCCAGCACCATTTTGTACTGTTTTATAGCATCATCCAATTTTTCTAGTTTTAAACTAAGCTCTGCGATTCTCTGGTGCAATGCCACATTGTCGGGCATTAGTTCCACACCGGATTTTAGCTCAGCTATTGCATGTTCTAAATCGCCCCTATTTTCGCGGATTTCAGCGATTCCCATATAAGCTTCAGGTATTTCCGGCTTGATACTAATTGCTTCACGAAACTCACTGACAGCAGCAACTGTATTTCCCTGAGCGGAATATATTTCACCACGAGTTAAACGTACTGGAGCACTATTTCTATGCTGATACAAAGATGTATTCAACTCTTTAAGGGCATCATCATACAAACCTTGTTTGTAGTAGGTTCTTCCCAGACCATAATGCGCGGTCGAATTGCCCGTGTTTAAAGAAATCGCTTGCTTAAACGCTGTTGAAGCATCAGCATAATTACCTTTCAACATGTGAACAATCCCTTCACCTGCGTATGCATCTGAATATTTAGGATCTAACCTTTCAGCTTCTTTAAATGAACTAAGCGATTCATCAAGACGACCCTGGGCTTTGTAAATTTCACCAAGTGTATGATGAGCTTCAGGCATTCCTGGATCAATAGCCAAGCCTTGCTTAACTTCCGCTTCAGCATTGCTCAAAATTGCATCCCTATTTCTTCTTATATTCTGGTTTGAAGATTGAAGGCGGTTCAATTTAACCATAGCCAGACCGGCATGAGCCATAGCATTTCTTGGGTTTTTAGCCAACACTTTTTCAAATTGAGCTTTAGCACCATCAAGTTTAAACTGCTTAGCTAGCGCCATTCCATATCCAACTTTTGCAGATTCACTCTTTGTGTTTCTTTGAATAGCTTGCTTATACAAATCTTCAGCATCACCATATTTGCCTTTTAGCATCAGGTCATCAGCCATTACAACTTCATGTTCTATTCGAACTTTCAGTTTTTTACGAGAAGAACGTCTTCTTCTTCTTGCAATTAGTGTACCTGAGTTAGACTTACTCATTTCCTTTGCCTGGCAAACATCCACATCGCCAAATGCAAAAAATGTCAAAGATCCAGTAAGTGCTAATAGTAACCGGGAGTTTTTTAAGTTCATAACCTTCTCCAAAGAACTGTAGGTCAAGTTTCAAATGCAAGAATTTCAAACTGTTTTTTAAAACAATTTTCCTGAATTCGCCCATATTATCGTGGTAGGTACATAAAATCCAAGTTCATGACAGCCGCTTGTCATGACATTTTTGACTTGAGCATGCGCCATAGCCTTACAAGGCGGGATTTTAAGCGATTTTTACTGTAATACGATTAACAAACCGGTAACAAAGCTCAATGTAATTAATGCCAAGATTTGTAGAAAACAAACGTACCTATATATAAGGTACAAAATTCTAGTTTGCCCAATCCAACTAAAAAGGGATAACATAGATATAGATATCGCAAACCTGTTAACAAAAAGCAAATAGCAAATAGCAAATAGCAAATAGTGAATAGTGAAATGGAAAATGGGTACCGAGCCCAAAAGGCGACATCTTTCAATTGGAAATTGGAATGTGAATAATAGTAATTTAAACTAGAAAAAGAAAGTGGAAATTTGAAATTGAAATTCTGCGATTTGCTATCTGTAATAGGCTATTTAAATTTTCTCTGTCACTGAGTTTTCTATTTTATAAACTATAAATATTGATTTTTTGTATATCTAGTTTATGCATGACGATTAATTCTCAATTTATGCAAAGAAAACTCGGGTTACAATGACCGATTCAACAGTTAAACGTAATTTTAGAAAAATTCTTCCAAAAGCTAAACCGTTTTTTTTGGCTATATGCTTACAAACATTTCTGGTTTTACTAACTGTTTATATTGTAGTTTTAGCACCTACTCAAAAAGAGAAGCCGAAATTTAGGGCTGTTAAGACGGTAAATTTACATCAGCGCGATTTAGATCATCGTATTGATGTTGCTGAATTTCAACAAGTCGCTGGTGCTCCTAAAATGTTGGAAAAAATAACAACTGCATCACTGCTTTCCAATTCAATTCCGGGTATGCCACAAATACCAGATATGAAAATGGATCCAATAGATTTGATCAGCCCGTTATTTGATCCAGTTTCAATGCTACAAAAATCAGATTTGATCTCTGGGCTTCAGGGTGTAACTGCAGAAAATTCTGAAGTCACGCTTTTTGGAATTAAGGATAATGCCGAGAGAATTATTATTATGATTGATGATGGTGGTTCTGTTTTAAATAAAGCTAAAGCGAGTGGTGTATCCATTACCAAGTTAAAAGATGAGTCAATTAGGTTAGTTAATAAATTGAATCCAAATACCTTGTTTGGCTTTATTCATTTTGTCAGAAGAGTAGGAACATTTCGTGATTATCTTGTACCGGCAAACAAAGTAAATAAAGCTGAAGTATCCAATTGGATAAAAAAGAATTTTGGAAAACAAACTAAAAGAACAGACATTAAATTTGCCAACAACGGTATTCAGGCAGCTTTTGAGTTGGCTTTTCAACTAGAGCCAAATGTAATTTTTTTATTTTCAGATGCCGATTTTCAAAGAAATAAAACAGGTAAGCGTAGCGGTGGGCAAGTTCCATGGAGTGACTTAGCAGATACCTTGAAAAATTTACAGAGTCAGATGAAAAAAAATGTCCGCATCCATTTTATTGGCTTCCAGGTTGAATCGGAACATAAATACGAGTTTCAGAAAATTATTAAACGGTATCGCGGTAAATTTCGAGTTTTATGAAACTTCTGTAAAAATTAATTTCTCATTTTATACTTAAGATCAGGAAAAAGTTTTAATATTGAATTACTATAATAATAATTTCCGTTTATAACTGCTTCTATCCCATTTTTTAATTCATCAATACCATCTGACTTTTCGATAAATCCGTTAGCATCAGCAGATACCGCTATAGTAATTGTTCTCAGATTAGTATTGCCTGTGGTAATTAGTATTTTAGTTTCAGGAGTTTTTCTTTTAAGAATTGTTAATACTTCTAATCCATTTACTTCAGGAATATTAATATCTAAAATTATTAAGTCTGGTTTAATTTTTAGACAATCAATTATCACATCTTGACCATTGTAAGAGCAACCGATGACAGAAAGATTTGGTAAGACTTTAACGAATTCTTTAAATAATTCTGATAAAAGTATATCGTCTTCAGCAATAAAGACTTTGTTGATTTTTTTAAGGCTTTTGTACAGTGGATGTTGGCTTGAGAACATAATTGCATATTGGTGAGTTTATCTTAGAAAAATGAAAGTTAATTATCTTTGTTATGTGAGTCAATAACGATTATTTATTTGTCTATAAATTAAGTTAGTTAATTCATTTTACCACTCAAATTAATAACTTTGATATATTAAAAAAATTATAAAAATGAACTTGTTATACTTATAATGTATTGCGTTACTTTTACTTATTATTATAGGTCAAGTAATCTATACAGATTTAAATCTATAATAATATTTAATTCTGTAATCTCAATCACAACTCTATATTTCAATAAATGTTTTATGCAAAAAACGTTCTTCTTGTTGATGATAATCAAACAAATTTAAAAATCTTAGAAAAATTACTTCAAAATTATTCTGAAGATCTAAATATTATTCAAGCAGATAATGGCAATACAGCTTTAGAGATTTTTAGAAGTAAGCAGATAGATGTAGCATTGGTAGACATAAAAATGCCTCGGATGAATGGGTATGAGTTATGCCAAAGAATAAGAAAAACTAATGTGGCTTTGTATGTTCCAATAATACTTATTACTGCATACAAATTAACTTCTGAAGATCGTGTTAAGGGTTACGATGCGGGCTGTGATGATTTTATAACGAAACCAGTAGTTCCTGATGAGTTGTTTGCCAGGATTCGATCAATGTTAAGGACAAAGTCATTGCATGATAATTTGTACAATGAGCAATTTCAGCTAAAACAAGAAATAATTGAACACACGAAGGCTAGAAATGCTTTGGAGGAAAGTGAAAGCTGGTATAAGAATCTATTTATTTCAACTAACGAGGGAATTGCAGTAAATGAGTTAATTTATAATAAACGGGGTAATTGTTTTGATTATCGAGTACTGGATGTCAATCCAGCCTATGAAGATATAACCGGTATAAAAAGAGATAATGCAATTGGCAACTTAGCAAGCAGATTGTATGGAGAAGTAATACCACTTCATTTGGATCTATTTGAAAAAGTTAATGCTACTCGAGAACCCTTAACTTTTGAAACTAATTTTAAGTTTTTAAGAAAAAGTTTAAAAATATCTGTGTTTTCACCAAAGCCGGGATTTTTTGTTATATTATTTTTGGATATCACTGAACGAAAGGAGATACAAAATAGAATTCTCGAAAGTGAACAACGCTATCGTCAACTTTTCAATGAGTCACCAATTGCACTTTTTGAAGAAGATTTTACTGATGTATTATCAGAACTTGACATTTTGAAATCCAAAGGAATTCACAATATTAAAGATTATTTTGATTTGCATCCCGATGTTGTCAAAAAGTATACTGAAATGGTCAAAATTATTGATGTGAATAACGCTGCATTAGCACTACATGAAGTAGCAGATAAAAAACAATTATTAGGTAGTTTAGATAAAATATTCACACAAGACTCATTGGAAGTTTTTAAGGAAGAATTAATAGCAATTGCAGAAGGAAAAACTTATTTTGAATCAGAAGCTCAAGTGAAGACTTTATCAGGCAAGACGAAGTATATATATTTAAGGTTATATTTAAGATACATTGTTGAAAATAATAAGAGTTTTTCAAAAGCTTTAATTGCCAGTAGTGATATATCAGACTTAAAAAATTTGCTTAACGATCTCACAAAAAGTGAATCAAAATATCGCAATTTAACAGATGTATCTCCAGTTGGTGTTTTTCAAACTGATAATGATGGATCCTGTAATTTTGTAAATAGAAAGTGGACTGAAATTGTTGGGATAAACAGTGATAATGCAATTGGTCAGGGATGGGCAAATTCAATATATATTGATGATAGAAAATGGGTACTAACAAAATGGTTGGATGCTGTTAAAAAGGGAATAACATTTAAAGAAGAATTTAGATTTCAACATTCAGATGGGAAAATTGTCTGGGTCATAAGTGAGGCAAAACCAAATGCTGATGAAGGGGGAAATTTAAATGGATATATTGGTATAATTACTGACATTTCTGACAGGAAATTGATGGAAGATTCCTTACTAAGAAATGAAGCATTTTTAAACCAAACGGGTAGCGTTGCAAAAGTGGGTGGGTGGGAATTTGATGTGAAATCCAAAATTCTTAATTGGACGGTTGAAACATTTCATATCTATGAATTACCATTAGATTATAAACCTACTTTTGACGATTTAACTCAGTTTACTATTTCACAAGATTCAGCAATAATTAAATCTGCAATTAGTAAAGCAATCAAACATGGATCTCCCTTTGATTTGGAAGTTGGCATTGTGACTCATAAAGGTAAACATTTATGGATTCACACTATTTGCAGACCACAAAAGGTTAATGGAAAAGTGACCAAAATAACGGGGACACTTCAGGATATTACTGATAATAAAAATGCTATTCTCGCATTATCTGACAGTGAAGAAAAATTTAGTTGTATTAGTAATACTGTGCATGATGCAGTTATTATGATTGATCAAAATGGGAAAATAATTTTTTGGAATCAATCCGCAGAAATTATCTTTGGAGTCTCAGAAAGCAATGCTATTGGTAAGTTAGCTTATCAGCTAATTATTCCTGATAGCAATTTATTGGAATATAAAAGCATAGTTCAGTTTTTGAAAAATAATAATGAAAGCAATAATTCAATCAGGAATTTTGAGTTTAGAGCCAAACGTAATAGTGGTTTGGAATTCATAGCTGAATTATCATGTTCAAATACTATGTTTAAAGGTGAAATGCATGTGGTTGCCGTGATAAGAGATATCAGCCAGCGAAAATTAGATCAGCAAGCATTATATGAATCAAAAAAGGAACTACAGATTAGAAACCAAATTGCTTATTACTATCTCTTTCTGGATAACAGTGAAATTTATACTGCAATAACAAAATATGCAATGAGGTTATTAAATAGTAACTTTGGATATTTTGGGTATTTTGATAATAACAGAACTTTAGTTTGTCCATGTTTTATTAAAGACACTAGGGATCAATCTAAAGAGTATAAAAATATAATTTCTATTCAAAGAAAAGACTGGGATGATCTGTGGGGGCAATCACTTTTGGACAAAAAAGCATACTATTCTAATAAGAAATTAAAAGCACCAATGTGCTTCAATAAGATTAATAACGCACTATTTGTTCCAATTGTCCATATGGGAAAACTAATTGGACAAATTGCAGTTGGTAATAAATCAAATAACAAAAAATATAGTATTAAAGACAAAGAGTTACTTATGACCATCGTTGGGTCAATTGCTCCCATACTACAGGCAAGATTAGAAAAAAAACTCGAATCTGAAAAGAGAATCAGGCTTGCAACTGCAGTTGAACAAATTGCTGAAGCAATTCTTATTACTGATAATAAGGGGTTGATACTGTATGCCAACCCATCGCTGGAAAAGATAACTGGTTATACAATAAAGGAAATTATTGGTAAAAACCCTCGTTTCATGAGTAGTGGAATACAAAATAAAAGCTTTTATGATACAATGTGGAATACTATTAAAAAGGGCGAGATTTGGAAGGGTCGAATAAAAAATAGCAATAAAAATAAACAATTATTTGAGGCTGAACTAACCATATCTCCCATACGAAACGACAACGATAAAATTGAAAACTATGTCGCTATATATTATGATATCAGTAAAGAAGCAAAGTTGGAAAAACAACTTCGGCAAGCTCAAAAAATGGAAGCTATTGGGACGTTAGCAGGAGGTATTGCTCATGACTTTAACAATATTTTACAGGGGATATTTATGTCAGTTTATCTGGCCAAAAATTCTCTTCCTGAAAAATCAATCGAAAAACAATTTTTAGATCAAACTGAAATCTTTGGTAAACGTGGAGCAGATTTAGTAAACCAGATTTTGACTTTCAGTCGCCAGTCTGATGAAAAATTTGCAACTATTCGAATTTTACCTGTGATTAAAGAGGTTGTTAAAATGATGCGTTCAACATTACCTTCTACGATAGAAATACGTGAAAAATTACCACTGTCTACTGATTGTATTTTAGGAAGTGTAACCCAGATACATCAGGTAATAATGAATCTTTTTACAAACGCAGGATCTGCTATGGGTGAGAATGGTGGAATACTAGGGATAGAATTAAATGAAGTATATTTTTCTTCAAATAAAAATAAAGTAATTGGTTTAGAGAATAAAAAGTATTTAAAATTTACCGTATCTGATACCGGCCTTGGTATGAGCAGCGAAATACAAGAACAGATATTTAATCCATTTTATTCAACCAAACCGGTTGGTGAAGGTACCGGATTAGGACTATCTGTTGTTCACGGTATCATCAAATCCCATAAGGGCACTATAACTGTTAAAAGTGAAATCGGTGTTGGAACTACTTTTGACGTGTATTTACCTATCGTGGCCGAGCATGCAAAGGACAATAAAAATGAGAAAACCTTAAAGTCGCTCAGTGATATTGATAGAAATATTCGAATTTTATTAGTAGATGATGAAAAGTCGATAATATTAATGTGCCAGCAAGTCCTTAAGAGTTTAGGCTATGAAGTAAAAATTGCCTTTAATGGTAATGAAGCGATGGATATTTTTTATAAGCATCCTGAAAATTTTGATTTAATAATTACTGATCAAACTATGCCTAAATTAACAGGTTTAGAATTAGCACAAAATATTTTAAATGACTATCCGTCATTTCCTATTCTTATAATGACTGGATTCAGTAAGACTTTAGATAAAAATAATGCAATTCAACTTGGCGTTAAGGGTGTCATTCAAAAGCCATTATTAGTGGATGAGACAGATAGAATAATTCGTAAAACATTAGGTATTGTTAATTGATATATAATGGTCGGGGAGACAGGATTGCTATGCCTTCTACACACTTTTCGAGACGCAACCAAGTAAGAATCTATCGTTTCAGCACTCGAGGAATCTGGTGTATTAGTAGTTTTAGGTACTGTTGTTGTTGTGACATGAAGTCGATGGCCAAAGCCATCGTAGACTGCTTGCCAGTTGTACCCATCAACGATATCATTAGTATCCCTTTTTTCTACGCTGAGTAAATTACCGAGTACATCCCATTTGAAATTTTGTGTGACACCATTTGCTTTTGTTCGACTGATAATAAAGCCGGCAGCATCGTATTCAGTATTTACGTAGTTAGTCGCTAAATTGTTGCTGACATTAAAATTGTTGGTAGTACTTTTCTCAATACTCTCATTGGCAAATTTTGCAGTGGCAGTTAAACCATAATTACCAGCTTCTGTCAGGTTTAATTCAGCTGACCAATTGCCCGATGGATCAGTAGGATCAAAGTCGGCAGTGGGGTAGGTTATTTCATTAACACCACTCGGTTCATAAGTTAAGGCCAGTTCAACAGAATCAGTATTGACCGCCTGGCCATTGGCAGGTAAAGGTGCACTATCAAAAACTTCTTGTTGCATGCGTGCCAGCGGATCGAGTTGACCGTTGGGAATTTTCCATTGTCCAGCAGGAACTGAATTGACACTGACATTGTAGCTGGTTCGAACACCGAGTTTTTTTTATCAAAACCATAATCGACGGTAACTATATCTGCATCAGAATTCTTATAAGTTTCCTTAGTCAATTGTCCGCGTGCGTTGTAAGTATAATCTCTAACGTCATTCCATGTTCCTGATGGGGGAGGTAATATTTCAGTCTTATAAGATGTCATTTTAGAATCGGCACGCCATGCCAATGTCTCATTGAGAATAGAATTTCCAGACGAGAAATTGTTAATAGCTTTAGTTCCATTAGCAGTTGTCTCTTTGGTAATAATTCTACCTCTCATATCACGTTTAGTAATATTTGCATTCGTCCAATTATTTGATCGTTCTTTTAGCAGTCCGTTTAAACCGTAATTATAGTTGAATGTTTCATCAATCGAGCTTTGCAAGTTTATAGCATTCACTTGTTTTAGTTTTCCATTGGCATGGTATTGATAGTAATAATTTATATTGGAATTCTCCTGATAGAGGTTTGAGCGTTGTCCCAGGTCGTTAAAATTTTGATTAATCTGACTCTGAACTACATCGTCGATTGACACTTTTTGTAATGTCAATTGATGATAGGCATTGAAAGTATTTTCCACTTTAGTGGAGGGTAAGTCAGTGTTATGATAGTTTAGATTTACTTCAGAAAGATTGCCATTGATATCATAACTGTAGGTTTTATTAAAACCTTCCGTTTGAGAATTTCCATAGCTGATTGTTTCAACTGGTCTAAGTTGTTCATCATATTTTAATGCATTGATCGATATATTGCGTAAGACATCTTTAGTTTGTTTTATAAGACCGGCATATACAGAAGTAGAATTATAATAATTATAACCTGAGTTGAGCGATAAGGAAAATAAAAAAAGATAAAAAAAGACTTAACGGGTGATAAATAAAAGGCTAGAAAGCCATTTAATGATAACGCAAACAATCACCCGTTAAGTGAAATGAAAAGTAGCACAAAATATCGAATAAATAAAGTAGAAATTACAAATGAAACACTCAGTGGACGAGGAGGACTAGCGCTGTTTGTAAAGTATCTGGACAATATCGGCATTTACTCTATAATGCCGGAAAAGTTTGCTTTCATCAGAGTGCGAAATCGCGGAAGCGATTTGAACAATATAATGAAACAGCTATTATGCTTTTTTGCAGATGGGACGAGCCGTCACTTGAATTACTTTGAACAATTAATGGAAGATGAAGGTTACACTGCAGTGTTGGAAAACGCAAAGGAGCAAATGATCTCATCGCATACGGTCAAACGATTTTTCAAAAAGTTTTTATTTCCGCACCAGTGGATATGGAGAAGAATATTAAGAGAGCTATTCATGTGGCGCCTGAAAAAAGCAAAGCCATCACAGGTAGATTTGACGATAGATACGATGGTGATGAATAACGATGAAGCGTTGAAACGAGAAGGGGTGAAGGCGACCTACAAAAAAGTAAAAGGGTATCAACCCTTACAGGTAATCCGGGAGAGGAAAATCATAGACGCAATATTTCGAAGCGGAGACAAACACAGTAACTACTCAGATCATGTGGAAAAAACAATAAAACAGTTAGTGAAGTTAATACGCAAGCGATACAAAAGTGACGCAATCATAGTAATAAAGGTTGATGGGGGCTTCTTTGACGAAAAGTTATTTAAATTGCTTGATCAATTGGGAGTGAAGTTTGTAGCAAGTGCAAAGAAATATGAATGGGTAAAACAACAACTGCAAGCAACGGGCAACTCAGGTGATTGGAGTGTCTACGAAAAAGACAAATACACAGCCTGGAAATATGTAGGATTGAACTATCAATGACAAAAATGGACAAAAGGCTATCGAGGGATATATACTCAATTATTAAGGGAAGACGAGCAGGAGTTATTTGAATTTGCTCAAGTCGATAACATAATAATCACAAACATAGAAAGCAAAACACCCGAGACAAAGAAGCAAAGCCAAAG
>JAJFLR010000041.1 GCA_021772565.1 Opitutales bacterium
CAAAAACAGGCATTCAAACTCTTAGGCATAAAACGTTTTTGGTAGAAATTTAGTCAAATGTAGACAGAAGTGAAGCACTTTTTTTTGTCGATATATTGACTAACAATGACTTATGTAATTATCGCCTCAAACTTCAGTCTAGACGATGAATCATCTTCAAGTATTGTTGCCGTTTCTGGAGTATCTTTGGCTTAGGAACGGATTTTGTCGAGCACACTGCTAATAGCTTCACTGATTTCACTAACTGTAAACGGTTTCAACACATAACCGTCGATATCAAAACTTTGATAGTTATTTTTATTAACAGAATCACTAAACCCACTGGAGATAATAAAAGGTTGGTTCGGAGAAATTTCACGAATTTTTACGGATAATTCCACCCCTGTTAGTTTCGGCATCGTTTGATCGGAGATGATTAGGTCAAACGAAGGGTTGCTCCTATAAATCTCTAAAGCATTCAAACTGTCTGATTCCGTTGTAATATTGTAGCCTAGTGATTCCAGCATCAATTTGGTAGTTCCGAGCAGCATTTCATTATCATCTACAAGTAAAATACTTTCTTTTCCTGTTGAAATTGGTTCAGCTTTAGTGGTTGGAGAATCTACAATAATTTTGCTCGTATGTTCAGGGAGATATATGTGGAAAGTCGTTCCCTTATTGATTTCACTATATACCATGATTTCGCCTTTGTGATCTCGGATGATTCCGTGCACCACCGAAAGACCTAGTCCAGTTCCGCCGATCCCGACTCCTTTAGTGGTAAAAAACGGTTCAAATATTCGCTTAATTGTTTCTTCATCCATTCCACAACCAGTATCACTTATTGCTAGTCTTAGGTAGCGACCTTCTTGTAAACCCGGATGAAATCGGACGAATTCTGAATCGAGCTCAACGGCGGAAGCACTGACATCTATAGTACCATGGCTGGCGCCCAACGCCTGGGAGGCATTCGTGCATAGATTCATTATGATTTGATGTAACTGTGTGAAATCGCCCATAACAGAACCACAACCGGGTAATACTTTATCCTGGAGGTCAATTGATGATGGCAACGTGGATCGCAATAAACTGATTGCCTCTTTTACTACAGAATTAATTTCTACAGGTATGTGGTCTTTCGGTTTCTGAGAACTAAAAGTTAATATTTGTTTCACCAACTTCGCCGCACGCATCGCCCCGGCATGAATTTTTGTCTGATACTCATAATTTCGATCTTCTTTACTCGTGGATCTCAAGATTAAGTCTGAATAGCCAATAATGCTGCCAAGTATGTTGTTGAAATCATGGGCTATGCCTCCTGCTAACCTTCCAATCGTAGCCATCTTCTGTGCTTGGTGAATAGCTTCATCCTGTAAGCGTAGTTGCCGGGTTTTAGTGTAGAGATCTAAAAATACCTTCACTTTCCCGATCAATATATTTTCGTTTATAGGCTTAAAAAGGTAATCAACTGCACCCACATCATAGCCTTGGAAAACAAATTTATCCTCCTTACTGATAGCTGTTATAAAAATTATGGGTGTATGTTTAGATTTTTCATCTTCAAGCATTATTTTTGTCGTTTCAAATCCGTCCATATCCGGCATCTGGACATCCATTAGAACGGCAAAAAAATCATGGCGAATTACATGTTTTAAGGCTTCATGACCTGATGATGCTTTGACAATTTCAATTTCCAACTCTGCAAGAACCCGACGCAATGCGTGTAAATTTTTAGGTTCATCATCAACGATTAATATCTTTGGTATTATTTTATTCATGAGACAGACTTTTCAAAAATTGTGTTATTTTTCTTAGTGTTAAAATATGGTCAACAGTTGTGGCGTTGATAGCTGCTTTTGGCATCTCTGGCATTTCGGCGGTTACGGGATCCTGGACGATTGTTAGACCACCAGCTTTTTTAATTTTTTTGAGTCCTTGGCTGCCATCCGAGTTTGCTCCTGTTAGAATGACACCAACAAGTTTCTTTTGATATGCGTCAGCTGCAGACTCAAACAAAACATCAATGGAGGGTATTGAGTAGTTGACTTTAGAATCGACTGACAGGCTTATCCTACGATTTTTTTCGACGAGCAAATGATAATTTGGAGGACCAATATATACGTTACCGGGTAGAACTTTCTCTCCAGGGATTGCTTCTTGTACTGTTATCGAACTTTTCTCGTTTAAGTATTCTGACAGAAAATCACTCGCATCTGCAACCTGATGTTGAACAATTAACACAGAAAGTTGATAGTTACCCGGCAATTCGGGTATAATAGCAGTAAGTGCTGCCAATCCGCCTGCCGAAACACCTATAACAATCGCCTCATACATTTCTTTTTTTCCTATAAATGCGCATTTTTTTATCAAATACCTCGAAATCGTTTTCTACAATCGAAAATTGTAATGTTTCTTTGTCTCCTAAAACTAAAAACCCTCGATTAACAAGGCTGTCTCTAATTAAAGCTAATACTTGGTTTTGCAAACTCTGCTTGAAATATATCAGGACATTTCTGCAAAGCACAAGATGAGTTTCAGCGAATACTTTATCTCCCATTAGATTATGATTCGCAAATGTGATCACATTTTTTAGCGACTCCTTCATCTTAGCCGAATTATATTTTGCGGAATAATAATCTGCAAAAGACTTTTTTCCACCAGCTTTGATGTAATTCCTGGTGAACTTTTGAATTCCGTCGATTGGGTACACTCCCTTTTCAGCTTTCGCAAGTGACTTGTTATTGAAATCAGTTGCATAGATTCGTGCCTTTGAAATAATACCTTCTTCTGCCAATAGGATCGCCATAGAGTAGGGTTCTTCACCGGTGGCACAACCAGCGTGCCATACATTTATTCTTGGGTAGCTTTTTAATTTCGGAATGATCGCTTCTCGAATACTTTTGAAAACAATTGGATCTCTAAACATCTCTGTAACCGATATAGACATATCCGTAAGGAAATGATCAAAGGACTCATTATCGTAGAGAATGTTCGGTATCATCTCCGAAATTCGAGTTAGCCCTTGTTGGGTCATACGATTCAAGATGCGACGTTTTAGGGAAGCACGAGCATATCCACGGAATTCATAGCCATGGCATCGAGAGATAGCCTCAAGAAGGCAATCTATTTCAATATCCTCGATTTCATTGTCTTCCATTTTCAGAATTAACTAGACTCGTTTGTACAACCAGACTTTCAGCATCGAAAGCAGTTTGTCTACATCGACTGGTTTTGAAAGGTATTCAGACGCTCCTGCTTCTATACATTTCCCTCGGTCTTCTCCCATTGCTTTTGCGGTGAGGGCAATTATCGGGATCTCGGCGTATGTTTTCATCTTACGAATTTCCCTCATTGCTTCATATCCATCCATGACAGGCATCATTATATCCATTATAATTAGTTCGAAGTCATTCGATTGTACTTTCTCCAGTGCAAGCTGTCCGTCATCAGCCATGACTACATTCAATCCCACCCCACGCAGTTGTTTAGAAAGAGCATACGTATTACGCATGTCGTCATCGACTAGAAGAATGTTGCGTCCTTTTAGCATCGCATCTGCATCATGAATCATACGTATTTTTTGCTGATGTTCCAGTGGCAAACTGGATTCGACATTGTGAAGAAAAAGTGTAACATCGTCTACGAGATGTTCCGGGGATTCTACTCCTTTAATTATAATATTATTTGTGAACTTCATCAAACGCTTATTCTCATCGTCGGTGATTTCGCGTCCCGTATAAACAATTACGGGTGGCAACTTCTCTTTGGTTTCCTTGGTTACCTTGGTTACCCGTTCCAGTACATCCAATCCACTCATATCAGGTAGGCCCAGATCTAAAATGGCACAATCATATTGCATCGTCAGCAGCTTTTCACAGCCTTCTTTTCCTGTTCTGGCAAAATCAACAGATACTGATTTTGAATCAAATAGACATGATATAGCTCGTTGGGAGGGTTTATTATCTTCGATGATAAGCAGGTGTTTAAGATCGCCTGAACCAACACGAATAATACTTGATAACGCATCTACTATATCATTCTCGCTGGCAGGTTTTGACAAGAAGCCTACGGCTCCTCGATTTAAGGAATAATGCTTATGATCTGCCGCAGAAATAACATGAACCGGTATATAACGAGTTTGAAGATTGAATTTCAATTGATCTATTACTTCTTCCCCTTGAATATCAGGCAACCCCATATCCAGAATCACACCTGTTGGAAGATATTCTAATGCCAGGTACAGACCACTTCTTCCATCACCTGCAACGAGACATTGAAAGTTATTCTTACGTGCAATGCGTACTAAGATTTTAGCAAATTCAGGATCGTCATCTATGATTAAAAGGGTTCTATCGCCATTTTGTATATTGTTCCTGTCATCAGGTATAAATGTTTTTCCTAGCATGGATTTTTCAAGGGCACTCGGTTTTGGATTTGTTTCAAGTGTTGAATGGCTGTGTAATTTTGGAGGTAACTCGGATAGATTTTGCCCATTTCCATTCGAAACATTTTCAAGTTTCAATGGTAGATAGACAGAAAAAGTACTCCCTTTGCCTTTTTCACTCGTTAGTTGTATCTCGCCGCCAAGAAGCCGTGCTAGTTCTCGTGAAATAGTTAATCCAAGTCCCGTCCCTCCGTATTTACGATTTGTCGAACCGTCCTCTTGCTGGAATGCCTCAAAAATGGCCTGCTGTTTCTCTTCAGGTATTCCAATTCCCGTGTCAGTAACCGAAAAACAAATGGCAGTATTCTGAGCTAGTTTTTTGTTGTGATATTTAACTTTATCTCCAGGCAATTGAATATTTAAACAAACAGAACCTTCAGCGTTAGTAAATTTAAAAGCATTTGAAAGGAAATTCTTGAGAATTTGTTCCAATCTGTTACCATCACTGATGAGGTACTCCGGAATATCCGTGTCACAGAGAGCTTCAAACAGAATGTTTTTTGAAGAAGCAATTGGATCAAATAGCTTTTTAATATTTCCAACTATATTGTGGATACGGATTTCTTCTAATTCGACATCGAGCATGCCAGCCTCTACTTTAGAAAGATCCATGATATCATTGATAAGGGTCAAGAGATCCTTGCCACCTTCATAAATTACCTGTGCATCTCCTACTTCCTCTGAATCAAGGATGACCTTTCATGTTTTTCGTTAGACCCTTAGAAAGGATGAGAAGACTGTTTAGAGGTGTCCTGAGCTCATGAGACATATTTGCCAGGAACTCAGATTTATATTTGCTTGAAAGCGTTAGCTCCCTGGCTTGGGAAATTAATTCTCTCTTACTTTTTTCCAAACCCTCCTTTTGGCGTTGCAGCATCCCTTGTTTGTTTTGGAGTTCTTCATTGGATACACGAAGTTCTTCGCTGTGTTGTTTTAATTCTTCTTCTGAACATTTGAGGGCGTTTGTCTGCACTTCAAGCTCTTCATTGGAAGCACGAAGTTCTTCACTCTGGCATTGTAATTCCTCTTCCGATGCTTTCAATTCGTGGGCCTGTTCCTTCAGGGTTTCGTTAGCTGCCTGAAGCTCTTCTTGCTGCCTTTTTGTGTCATCTAACAATTTTTGCAATTGTTGCCTTGATTTGGCCATTGTTACACTGATACCGATAACTTCTACAGCCGCATCTAAATAGCTAGAATCTTCTTTTGTTAATTTCTCATTTAAAGCTAACTCCACCACGCTGTTTATCTGATTTTCATGATCAATGGGAAGGAAAATCAGATTCGTGGGTCGAGTTTTTCCCATCCCTAATCCTATGGTGTGGTAATCCTCAGGAACCTTCGAAATTATAATCCTTTCTTTATTAAGTATGCATCGGCTAACAATGTTCTCACTCAACCTTAATTCTCTTGATCCATCTTGCCATTCGTCGTATCCGAAAAGACACATTTCTTTAATTTCTTCAGAATCTACTAAATAAATGACACCAGCTGTAGCATTAATGGTTTTTATAAAATGATTGAGTATTGTTCGGCATAATTCATTTAATTCTGAAACGCCAATAAGCATTTTATTCAAATCAGAGATAGAGGATTTCATTCTATCTTGTATCCTTAACTGCTTAGTCATTTGTCCCAACGCTATACACAGATCATCATTTTTACTACGCGGTGATATAGATAACGAATAATCTCCAATCGCAATCGCATTAGCTTGTTTCACTATCTCATTCTGTCTATTAATCATATTGTTGAATGATGACGTTAGTTGCCCGAGTTCGTCATCACTAGAAACCGGAACAGCCTTGCAACTTTGACCTTCTGATAACTCTTGGGTTGATCGTACTAGTGGAGTTATTACACTAACTATGAACTTATTAGTAAAGTAGCGACTAACCAGCAATAAGATAAACGCCCCAATTAATACAAAAATAATACTATCCCACAACGTATCATGCTGTATCTCTTTAATAAGATTGTTCGCGATGCTTATCCGTATAACGATTGCTTCACTATTTTCTTTATCAGGTGAACTGAGTAAAACATACTCACACAGTTGTGATGAACCTAGTATACTTTCTTCTTGAACAAACTTACCCACAGTAGCAATTGGTTTGGTTATATTATCCGATAAATGAACTTCTTCATTCTGATCGATATTCTCTATAGAAGATGCTACAGGCTTCCCATTTAAGTAAACAGTTATATCAGCCTGTGTTAATGTTTTAAGATTACTAACAAAATCATTGTCAATAAATTGTCCGATTTCAATATATCCAACTCGTTCTTCCTCAGATATTAATTCGCCCCCTGCACGCAAAGCTAGCCCATCTTGATCAGCAAAGAACCCTGAAACGATATTACCTTTCAAAGTGTTGTTGAATAACCAACTTTCACTAATGTTATCATCATGTAATTTTTCATTGTGTGCACGAAAAGCTACATTTCCAATGGTATCACTTGCTAATACTACATTTACTGGAAACTCGTTATAAATCTGCTGTAAGGCTAAAGTGATTTCACCGCGATCTTTACTTACGGTAAAAAAGTACATGCCCTCAGTAATATTATTTTGATGCCCAAAAATAGACACCAAACGCTTGAGGTTTTCTTGTTTGCTTCGTAGTTGTTCTTTGACACTTGTCGAGGTTTCTTTCAATCTTAATGATGTGATCGTTTTCAGTTCTTTGACTGTTTGCCATTGTGTGAAACTGATCGCACTTACAAGAAATGTTAGAGTGACAATCGAAAAAATGAGCAGAAGCTTTGTTCCAATCTTTAGGCTTCTACTTATTGTCTTTTTCTCTTTAGCCATGGCATTAGCAATACAGGATTATTCTTGAATTGGAACTACGACAGATAAAGCTCCCATTAATTCATACATTTTGAAAATTTTTCCTGCTTTGGTGCCCTGCTTATTCCTAATGCCTTTGATACTATCTTTCTGTTCCCACTTATTGTGACATGTCACACATGAAATTGCCGTAGAGGTATCGGCACTTAAATAACGAAGATTCTTTTTCCCATCAATCGTTTGGATTTTAACATAGGGCTTCCAATTGATTTGTTTTAAGTGCTTGCCTGCTTGAAGGGCTTTTTCCTGTTGTTCAACCAGGTTTTCCCAACCGTCCTTTTCAAAATCGTCTCTTAATCCCTGTTCTATGTTAAGATTCCATTGGCTTCTCAAATATAATTGGAATAATTGTTTTTTTTCTTTCCTCTGACGTATAGTTATATCATAGGCAATAGCTCGAATGTATTGAACTGGAAGAGGTGCAAATCCCTTTTTATGTGCGAAATCTACCGAAGCACCAGTTCCCTCTTTTTTAAGTTTTCCAACAACCTTTTCCGTGTACTTTGCTCTGACACTACGAATTATGGTGTCAACAGTTTCTGCAATTGCAAATTCGCGTGAATATTTTGAGCTGAGTTCTGCAACGGATTCCTCATTATTTTGTGCATACATAATCGGTAACGACAACACAGGATATAACACAATTAAAAATTTATTGATGTTATTTTTTATGAAATCCATTGATTTGAATAATTTGAAGTTATTCATGACTATCTTTGTTTATTTGTTTAGTAGAGTGAAGTATAAAATGTAGATCCTTTTCCAAATTCAGCGTCCAACCAAATATGCCATCCATGTCGGGGGACATTTTTTTTCAAATGTATGATTGGCACCAGACCCAATACTGTATTTTACCCCGTTTTTTCAATCGTTTAAAAATTTGAAAGTTCCTCAATGTATTTAGTTGTTTGCGACTTTGTGGAGTAGACATAATAACGATATTATGTTTCAGTATGATTCATTTAATCGTTTTGTCGATGATTTATTGTTAAATGATCGAGATTCAACGACAACGACAACGACAACGACAACGACAACGAAAGTGATAAATGACGGGATTTAAATTTGCGATTTTAAATCAAAAATAACGGTCAAATTACTGAGGGCTGGAGCTATTTCGATAGCCGTTTCCCCGATACTGATACTGATACCGATACCGATACCGATACCGAAAAACATATCTATAAATACCAAGTTTTTAAATCTAATTTTGTAGGGCTCGAACTTGTTCGATGCCTTGTATGAAGATTAAGCAACTTGAGGCACTCCGCGAGCGGAGGCCCTACCTATTTCTCATTCTACAACGAAATAGATTCTATGAGGTAGGGATGGCTGGCCCTATCGGAATCGGTATCGGATTTCCCGAAAGCTCAGACCTTAGTAACGGGTCTGTGGAGCAGTATTAAAACGCAGATTTAATTCCCGATATTTCGTTGTCAGCGAAGCGGTTGTCGTTGTCGTAATCGTTGTCGTGATCGAGATTCAACGATTACGATTACGACAACGACAACGAAAGTGATAAATGACGGGATTTAAACTTGCGATTGTAAATCAGTAATAACGGTCAAATTACTGAGGTCTGGAGTTTAAAAAGGAACCTGTTTTTTAGCAATTGTTATGCATGCCTGTAAGGCAGGTCTAAACCAGCCCAGGGTCACAAGCCCTGGGAAAAAATAGTTATAAATAAACGAGCCCTGAAAGGGTGATATAGTATCTGCCAAAATAAACTTCCAAAAAGAATTTTGGTAGATGTATCTCCCAGCCTTCGTGAATCACTTCGGCGCGGCAGGCTGAGGTATCCGCGGGTTTGGTATAGAATTTTTCGACGATGTGAAATCGCGGATGATCCCGATTTTACATCGGGGTCGTCCCTACCCAATTTCCTGTAATCGCCATTTGACTGCAAATTCAATAAATCCTCAAATTCTTTGGTTACTAAATTTTTCCGTTATTTCGGGAATTCTTTTTGACAGATGCTATAGTATCAATTGTGCTAAAGCTGAAATGAAGATAAATTTTTGCGAGGGATTGTGATACTGGTGAAAAATTGCTTCACCCCGTTTGGGCTTGAAATTAAAACTAATAATTATTCCCAGAGCTGTACTCTGGGCTAGTGGTGGTCGTCATAAATAATATAACTTAATATCATAGTTATTAATGCAATTAAACTAGTAACGGATCAATATGTCCCTAAATATCATGTTATCAAATTATATTTGTAGGGCTCGAACTTGTTCGATGCCTTGTCTGGTCAACGACAATTATTCTTCCCTATTTGACGACAACTATAATTCCCTAGTACGGGGCAAAGGTGATGCTATCGCTTTTATTCATTTTCATTTCTTACTTTCAGATCGATAACTTTTACCGGTAAATTCCAATATTATGCTATGATGCACTAATCGATCGATTGCTGCCATCGCCGTCATCGGATCATGGAATATTTGATCCCATTTTGAAAATGCTAAATTTGATGTC
>JAJFLR010000042.1 GCA_021772565.1 Opitutales bacterium
AAAGACTTGTATGTTTTTAATACACCAATATTTTATGAAAAAATCAAGTAAATTTTTCAAAAAAAAAGAAAAATTCGAACAATATTATTTATCTAAGTGACTGGAATGTAGAAAGTTCTGTTTTTTCGTTCAGGCACTAACTAGACATATAAATTCGTAATATTGAAAATTCTTTTCGGTATCGAGTTGAATTCGACATCTACCAATTTATTTTGGCAAATACTAAAAACACAATTGTCATTGCGAATCATGATTTATCATGATGTGGCAATCTATCTAGAATATGCCATTTCATAGATCACTACGTCATCCGAACTTGTCCGTCCCGATTTTACATCGGGGCTCACGATGGCAAAGTGATAGCTCTAAAAATTTAGTACAAAAAAAAACCCGGCCTTTTATCAGCCGGGGTTTAAATTATCTATGTAAATATTTTCATTCTCCTAATTCTTTAGCCGAGTTTTATTTCCGGGACGGCGGCGATAGTATGCAAGTCCGAGTGCCCCAAGACCGAGTGCTGCGGCGTATTCGGATGGTTCAGGGACTGCAGTCACGGTGATAGCAGTGTTGGCAGTCGATTCATATTTTCCACCTAAAATAGTCAATGTATTAGTGGCGGCAACCCAAGATATATTAATAAACCCGAACTAATCATCCCCGGTCTTGAATCCAATCGCGCCAGTTCTATCAACAGTCCATGGACCTAAATCAATAAAAGAATTTGTTATATAAAATGAACCAGCGGTTAAGGTAGAAGAAGAATCGATGACAGATCCATAACTGAGATAGTCGATTACATTCGAGTTAGTCACGAGTAAAGCACCATTAATACCGGTGCCGACACTAATTCGACTCAGAGTAGCGAAGAAGGATATTTGATCATCAATATCAGTCGTCGAAGAATCGATGAGATAAGTAACACTACTCCCGGCAGAGCCAGAGCCATCGGATATGAAGGTTTCGTTAACATTAGGTCCGTCTAGGTTAAGATTCACTACGCTGGCCGAGCATATCGCGGTTTGTCCCAAGACACCCGACAACACTGCCAATCCCTGATATCCCTGAGTATATTTCTGCAATCTGTGCATTATCGGTTGCAGTTGTTTTGTCACATTGGTTCTTTTTACTGTATTCGTTTTCATATGATGTATTTCTTTTACTATTATTAAATGCCTTTTGCCACCGTGGCAAAAGACGCAAAATTTCGTTAAGCCCGCCATATAACCAACTCAGCTATCGTTGCACATATCTCTGGAGAGACTCCCCACTCTCATGTCGCACATAACGCTCAAAGACTTGTTCAGTAAACCGCTGTATGGTTGTTTTTGATGGCCCTTCAATTCCCCGGTTATTAAACTGATAGCCCAATGTATCAAACCCTCGAGTGAGTTTGCCGATAAATATTTTGAAATGAAATAACGCTTTTAAGCGGTTATTCCAGTCAAACAGTAAGCTTGACAACAAAGGATTTGCTGGGATGGCAGTCTGTATTAAATTGCCCGATTGCCCGATTGCAAGACACGAGGCTATTCTGAAGTCGAGGAATATCTGCTATAGCTGTTAAAGAAATCATACTCAAAAATATATCTAGTTATATTCGGTAAATTATTAGGAAAAGTCAAGTGTAGTGACATATTTATTAAAAATTCCTGTCAGATTCCATAAATTTTAGTGCATAGCAATCTATGTATATATTAATAATCATCAATCGTCACGTCACGTCACCCGAACTTGTTCGTCCTGATTTTACATCGGCGCTCACGATGACAAAGTTTAATCAATTGTCATTGCGAATCATGATTTATCATGATGCGGCAATCTATCCAGAATATAGCCATTTCATGGATCGCCACGTCATTTCATTCCTCGCGATGACAAAGTCTGCTAAAAGTCATTGCAAGGCCTGATTTATCAGGCCTTACAATCTATGCAGATTATTTGAGTTGAAATTCTCAGTAAACTATCGACACTCGCTTCGAATATTATGAATTACGTTTTGATCACATTTTTAATTCTCCTTCTAATAAAGGTTTGTACAGAACTTTGGCTGGAGTCACTCAATACAAAACACGTCAAAAGCCATTCTGGTGCTGTTCCTGATTCGTTTAAGGAATTCATCGATAAAAAAACTTATGACAAATCTGTCGCATATACATTAGCTAAGACTAAATTTGGCGTCATTGAATCACTATATGATAATATCATTTTGGTATTGATCATTCTTTTGGGTGTTTTGCCATTTATGTTTGGTATGTTTGAATGCTGGATTGGTATCTCAAACTGGGCACAAGCTGTGACGCTTTTTCTCGTCGGCATAATTTTCTCCATTCCGTCCATACCGCTTGAGTGGTGGGAACAGTTTCGACTGGAAGAAAAGTTCGGCTTCAATAAGACAAACCTTAAACTTTGGATCACCGATAAAGTTAAAGGTTTGATTATTTCACTCATTTTAGGAGTCCCGCTAATTGCATTATTGATATTTTTGGTTAATTTACCCAACTGGTGGCTCTGGGCATTTATAATTTTTTTCTGCTTCCAACTGCTCATGATGATTGTCTACCCACAATTTATCATGCCACTGTTTAATAAATTTGAACCACTGCCTGAAGGTGAACTGCGAACACGCCTACTCGATTTATCTGACCGCACCGGCTTTAAAGCAAAAACTATATTAGTTATGGACGGAAGCAAACGCTCGGGTCATTCAAATGCATTTTTTACCGGTTTTGGAAAATTTCGTAGAATTGTACTATTTGATACTTTGATGGAGCAACTTTCAACTGAGGAACTTGAAGCAGTTCTCGCCCATGAAATTGGCCACTACAAACTCGGTCATATCCCGAAAATGTTAATGATTTCAGCTGTATCGATGTTGATTGGATTTTGGGTGCTAGCTTATTTGATAGACAGCCCATGGTTTTACGAAGGCTTCGGATTTTCTCCAACAAGCGGTGTCGCTCCAGCATTAATACTATTTAGTATTATGAGTGGTCTAATTTCATTTTGGCTCACTCCATTTACAAATTTATGGTCGAGAAAACATGAATACGAAGCCGACGAATTTGCTAAAAAAGCTGTAAATTCGCCGAATCCACTCATTCAATCACTGAGAAAATTATCAGAAAAAAATTTGAGTAATTTAACTCCGCATCCGACGTACAGTAGCTTTTACTATTCGCATCCTACTCTGCCGGAACGTGAAGCTGCCTTAAAAAAATAAATTTTTGCCCAAATGTAATAATTCAAAATAAATGCATCTAAACGCCTTCCCAGCGATAATTGTATTACATTTCTTTTTGATTTTAAGCAGTTTAGTTAATTCTGAACTGGCTGCTGACTCACTGCGAATCGCAACCTACAATCTTCGCAACTATAATTTATCCAACAGAATGGTAGATGGAATCTATCGGAAAAATTATCCTAAACCTGAAAAGGAAAAATCAGCACTGCGAAAAATTATCAAAGCTATAAATCCTGATATTCTGGCTATACAGGAAATCGGAGCTGAACCTTTTCTAAAAGAATTAATCAACGACCTAAAATCCGAAGGTCTCGAATATCCGCATTTCAGTTTAATGGAAGCTGTGGACTCAGATCGCCACACTGCATTCATATCAAAATTACCCTTTCTTGAAATTGTTAATCATCATCCACTCGAATTCAAATATTTTGAAAGCAAGGAAATCGTAAAACGCGGTCTGCTTGAAGTAAAAGTGAAATGGGGAAGCAAGTTAATTACACTCTATAATATTCATTTAAAAAGTCGATGGACTGTCCGCAAAGATGATCCGGAGTCAGCTGTCAGGCGACATGCAGAAGCAAAGGCAATTAGAAATATAATTCGAAAAAATCACCCTGCTGAGTCTAGGGATTTGTTTATAGTTGTCGGTGATTTTAATGATGTCATAATCAGTAAGACGTTAAAGCGATTTTTTAAAATCGGTAAAACTGAACTCCTGAAACCAATTATTGCTGTAGATTCAACTGGCGAAAACTGGACTTATTTGTTTGGGAAACAGGACTCTTACTATCGTTCCGACTATATTTTAATTTCACCATCCGTTGATCGGCTCTCAACTGAACTAACGGGGAATATTGCAGATATAAAAGAATGGAAAACCGCCAGCGACCATCGGCTAGTTTACGTCGATTTGATATTCGAAGATTAGAAATAATTTATAATTACCTATATTATAGAGGTTATAGTATTTCATTTACATTTATAAGAATTTTATTGGCCACAGATGAAACGCAGATTGAACACAGATTAAATTATTCGATGAGGAGGCATTTTGAAATTTAGATGTGAGATGTTAAATTTAGTATTATATCTATAAGTCTGCAATCTCACTTTTAAATAAGATGGCCTCTGCGCTTACAATGATTTCACGTCACTAAAAGACATTACTGAGGCTTTGACCTAATTTCAACAAACGACAATTTCTCACTATCATATCAAACCTATAAAATAGATCTGTGTTCAATCTGTGGCTTAATTCAAAAATCATTGTTAAGAATTCTTAACTACATCTTCGAGGTAGTCAGTAAGAATAATTTAAGTACTAAACTTTTTACCAGCACATACTTGACAATGCAAAATAATACTTCTTAGATAGTAAAGTTACATTATTTCACGTTTAATTTGAATAGTGGGTTTCTACCCGCTATTTTTTTTACATTTAAATAAATCAGATGAGCAACGAAATTTTATCGGTATTAGAGTACATGGAAAAAGAAAAGGGGATCAGCCGTGATGACATGATCAAGGCTATCGTTACCGCTATAAAAGGTGCATCTCATAAAGGTATTAATTCCGGCCAAGAACTGAAAATCGAGATCAATCCTAAATCGGGTGCATTATCAGCCTGGGCAATGTTTAATGTAGTCGATTCTATCGGTGATTCTTCAGTGGATATGCATGTCGACAAAGCCAGGCAAATCGATCCTGAACTCAATATTGGAGATATGGCACCGGTCGAAATTGACCCATCTTTTTTGGGTCGAATTGCCGCACAAACGGCACGACAAGCCATTATGCAGCGATTGAGACAATTTGAGAAAGAACGCATATATGACGATTATAAAGACACGATAGGAGATATTGTTTCAGGTGTCGTCAGAAGGCGCGACAGAGGTGATTTAGTAATTGATCTGGGAAAAGCAGAAGCAGTATTGCCTTCAAAAGAACGAGTCCCTGGAGAAGATTATAATCCGGGTGAGCGCATAAGATCTTTATTGTTAAATATTGAACATACTAACCGTGGCCCGGAACTTATTCTTAGTAGAGCCAGTGTAAAATTTGTCAGAAGATTATTTGAACTAGAAGTTACTGAGATTGCAGATAAAACTGTTGTTATAGAATCAATTGCCAGAGAGCCTGGCTACAGAACTAAAATTGCTGTAAATTCTAAAGAACCACGAGTCGATCCAGTCGGTGCATGTGTTGGCGCAAGAGGTGCTCGAGTCAAAAGTATTGTCAGAGAACTCGGTGGTGAAAAAATTGATATCATACGCTATTTTTCAGATCCGGTAAAAATGCTTGAAGAGGCAATTAAACCGGCAATTCCACAAAATATAAAACTTGATAAGGATAGCAGACGAATTTATTTCGAAGTTTCGGAAAGTGATTTATCTATAGCAATTGGTCGAAGAGGTCAAAATGCCAGACTAACACATAAACTAATTGGTTGGAAATTAGATATATCAAAAATTGAAACTCAACAAATTGGCTTTGATGCAAAAGTTAAAGCAGCAGTAGCTGGATGGAATGATATATCTGGTATTTCAGATGAACTGGCTAAAAAACTTGTTGATATCGGCATTGTTAACCCTGAAGCATTTGTCGATGTAGATATAGAAGATTTAGTGGGAGGTGGACTTACTCAAGAAGAAGCAGAAGCAACTATTAATCATGTAAACTCATACAGAGAGACGCATAATATAGTTCAATAAAATTGAAATTTATTAAATAAAAAAATCATAGACCAGGCACTCTCTGATTAACTGAATATATGAGCGTTAGAATTTATCAATTATCAAAAGATTTAGGCATTGAAAACAAAGAGCTGATATCATTATTAAATGAACGTGGTTATTCGTTAAAAAGTGCATCCAGTACTGTTGATAATATTACTGCTGAAAGTTTATTGAGTGAATTTGGAAAAAATGATTCTGGTCAGCCGAATTCGGAAGAAAACACGCAGGAATCAAGCTCAAAGCAGGAAGAGGTAATAGAGCAAAAGAAGGTGACTAAGCCAAAAATCACCCTCCCCGAAGGCGTATTTGTTAAGAGTAAAAAGGATGTTGCTGAAGAGCGTGAAGCAAAAAAGGAGGCAAAAAGAGCTGTTATAATTCCTGCTCCATTAAGTTCTCCACCTCCGATTATAAAAGCACCCCCACCTACTCCAAAAAAATCAGTACCTCCTCCAATAAATAAAACTATGCCTGCGCCAGCTATACCACCCACACCTACTAAAAAGGTTGAACCCCAAACAACTGAATCAGGTGAAGTAACTCAACTAAATAGTGATAGTGATGAACCAAAAATTATCCAAATTAAACCTCCTATTGTTGTTAGAGATTTTGCTGCCCAATTAAATTTAAAACCATTCAAACTAATTTCTGAGTTAATGGAACATGGAATATTTAGTTCCATGAATCAGGCTATTGATGAAAATATCGCAATACGAATAGCTAATAAACATAACTTCAAGTTAGAAATTAGACATCGTGGTGAAGGCCAGAGTGATGAACTAAAAAAGAAAGTTGAAAAGCCAAAAGAAGATGAAAGCAAATTACTCGAACCGCGTCCACCGGTAATATGTGTACTAGGACATGTCGATCATGGCAAAACAACTTTGCTTGATGCAATTAGAAAAACAAATGTCGTTGCAGGAGAAGCAGGTGGAATAACTCAACATATTGGCGCCTATCAAATTGAACACAAAAACCAAAAACTAACATTTATTGATACACCTGGACACGCTGCATTTTCAAAAATGAGGCAACGTGGAGCTGATGTTACAGATATTGCTATTCTAGTAGTCGCTGCAGATGATGGTTTTATGCCTCAAACAGATGAAGCATTAAAATTTGCACAAGATGCTGATGTTCCAATAATCGTTGCAATTAACAAAATGGACGCACCGGGCGCAGATATTAACAGAGTCAAAACATTGATGCAGGAGCGTAATATCGCCTCAGAAGATTGGGGTGGTGAGATTTTAACTATTTCAATTTCAGCTTTAAAAAATGAAAACATCGACGACTTGGTTGATGCAATTCTACTTCAGGCTGAAATAATGGATACCGTAAAAGCTAATCCTAACTGTGATGCTGAAGGATTCATTATAGAATCCCAAAAAGAAGTTGGTAAAGGATCTACTGCAACTATCATTGTTAAAAGAGGAACTTTGAAACCAGGTGATTCATTAGTATGTGGTAACTATTTTTGTAAAGCGCGGGCATTAATTGATGAAAATGGAAAGAATATCAAAAGTGCTCCTCCCTCAACTCCTGTAAAAGTAATTGGATGGTCTGGTGCTCCGGAGTCTGGTACAATTTTTACTAAAGTTAAAAATGAAAAAGAAGCTAAACGAATATCGGAAGAAAATTTACATAATACCAAACTGGCTAACAATGTTGAGAAACAACCGGTAGAAGAAGGTGACAATGCACTCGATACACTTTTTGCGGCAATTGAGAAAACTCAAAAAAATACTTTTAAAATATTAATTAAAGCAGATGTCTATGGAGCTGCAGAGGCTTTAGCTGCATGTCTAGAAGATATTACCAGTGATAAAATTCAACTTGAAGTCGTTGAAACATCAGTTGGTCTTATCAGTAAAAACGATGTGCTATTGGCTAGTGCCACAGAAGCGACTATTATCGGTTTTAATGTAGGCCTGGATAATGGTGTTAGCGCATTTGCCAAACACCACGGTATAAAAATTTATCATCATAATATTATTTATGAACTCATTGATATTGTTAGAGAGGCGATGATTGATTTACTTGAACCAGAATTAAAAGAAAATAAACTTGGAGTTGCACAAATAAGAGCAGTTTTCACAACAGGAAAAGGTGTCGTTGCCGGTTGTATGGTTACTGAAGGAAAAATTGTCCGTGATAAATTTGCACGAATATCTAGTGATAAAGATAAAGATAAAAAGCGCAGGGTTGTAACACTCAAACGTTTTAAAGATGATGCAAATGAAGTGAGAGCAGGATTAGAATGTGGTATAAGACTAGAAAATTTGAATGATTACAAGGAAGGCGATTTGATTGAATGCTTTGAATATTTAAAAATAAAACCCGCTCTATAACAGGTTTTATCTTAAGCTAACCAAGATGTCTATAAAGATTATTAAATTTGCTATTGGTATCAGGATAGCTTTCAAAATAAATCAACTCCATTGGCCACAGATTTAAATTGCGTGGAAAGCGACAAGGATAATTTTATCACTCTAACTCAGTAGTTACCTTAATTTTCAAGTTCAGTAAATTTTTTAATTTTAGATTCAGCTAAAGCTTTTCCAGGAAGATTTTTTAATAAAATCAATTGATAAGATTCAAGTGCTTCACTATTACGATTTTCCTTTTCATAAAGAGCACCTAATTCAAAAATTGATTTTGATAACCAATAACGACCCTGTAAATTTGGCTGATTATCCTCTTTTAAATCAATCAAAAAACGAGAAATAATTAACCAATAAACTTCTTGAGCTCTGATAAGATTATCAGTGCTAGCCAATGCAAATGCCCACTTAAAACCAGCTTCTATTCTTACATCTATTGATATATTAGATATATCAACTATGCGTTCATATATTGAAATGGCATTATTATAACGTGCCTTATTTTGACTTGCCTGTGCAAGAAAACAATCGGCTCTGGACATATCAGCACGATAACGTTCAACATGATTAGGATGATTATTTATTAGATTTTCATAAATTAACTGCGCCGCACCAAAATCATTTAGCTTACGAGATATATCACCCTGTTTCAATCGAGCATAATATACTAAATAACTTTCGGGAAATTCTTCAGTTAATCGTTCTAATATCGTAAGTGCCTCTTTATATGTTGAGTTTATCCCTCTTTTCTCAGCATTTAGAGCAGCTTCCCATAGAGCAATTGGCGCGTACTCACTTTTAGGATAACGGTCTACTAATGTGATTAATTTTTGCTGAGCATCAACAGTTTGATTGATACTGGTATAATAGCGTGCTTCTACTATATATGAAAAAATTGTTGTAGTTGAATTTGGCAAAAGGTCTCTCAATTCTTTAAATGTTTTTAATGCCGCATCAATATCTGCAGTTTCCAATAGTGCCTGCCCCATCAGTAATAACGTCTGACCTTTTATTAAATTCCTTTGTTCATCACCAATGGTTTTTTTTGGTAGTTGTTTTAGGATTCTCAATATACTATTACACCGGGTAACTGTTTCAGATTTGGCTTTATTTAGATCAATAGATAATTTAGCATCCAGCCACATTAATCGCAAACTTAATTCAGGTGGGATTTCAGAAGCATTAGTATTTTCCAACTGTTGTTTCACTCTACTTAATGCTTCTTCGGCATTATTCTGGTTTAATGCACTAACGATATTCCATTCAGCTCGCCATCGGTATACAGGATCGATATCGAGATACATTTCAACTGCACTATCTAAATATTTAATGCCCATATCTACTTTACCTGCACTTATACTGGAGATTACTTGTTGGTAGACAATTTTTCCAATGTTAAGACTGCTGTTTTCTGAAATCAAAATAGAGCCATAGGCATCAGCCGCACTGTCAAAATCTCCATTGAGGTAAAAACAATCAGCCAACAAAACACCCATAAAAGCTTTTTCTGGACCATCAATCATATTCTTTCGAATTTCATTAATATATCCGGCAGCAACTCTATATTGCGGAGGGTCACGATTCCATGATAGATACGCCAACAATCTAATGGCGTTATTCTTAAGAGGTGATCCAGGAAAATAATCAATAATATTCCGTGCGTCCTCTTCAACTAAGTTCCAATTTTCAGTCAGCAATCCATGTTGCGCTCGAATATAATAGAGCTCATCTAATAAAGCATGTGACTCAGGTTGCTCAATCAATTGATTCAATAAATTAAGAAAGTTAGTTGTTGCTGCCGGCTCACTATTTTTTAAATAAATGCCAGTGATAATATTGAGTGCCATTTTTTGATATTGAACATCAGCTTTTTTTGAGAGCAATGACTGCAATGATTGATTCCCTGTTATAGAATCTGGTCCAGCTAACAATCCGATGAATAACAAAAATTGATCTTCAAATTTTGTTCCTAAAATAGATTGATAGCGTAATTGTTCTTCCAATAGATTTACAGCTTCATCAGTTCTGTCTAACCTCGATAGCACCATTGCTAATATTCTGGCAGATTCAAAACCTACAAGTTGTCCCTGAAACTCAATTATTCTAGACCTAAGATCAGCAACCATATTTTCATCCGCCTCACCATAAAAAAATAAATTACGTTTTCGAACAATATTAATTTTAGTTTTCTGTATATCAGTTATTGCAGCCGAACTCGCTTTTTGAAAATACATTTCAGCCTCATCAATTTTTCCATCAGATTCATGGATCAAACCTCTAACTAAAAAAAACCAAGTCTGATCTGTTCGTTTAATTTTATCCTCACTGATTTTTTCCAGATGAGATTTTGCTGATTTTATATTTTTCAACCGAAAATCAACAATTGCTCGCCGAATTAGATATGATGAGTTTTCTTTATTAGAATATGAAAACAATGCCTCATCAGCTTTAATATTTTGATTTTCTCCAATGAGTGCAGATATATAATTTAATAAAATCTCGTCTTCTTTACTTCCATCAATTGATTTTGAATTGAGAATAGTGCTATAAAGTCTAACTGCGATACCGGATAATCCTGATTCAAGAGCATTATCAGCTGCACTCACTATCCACGGTAAATTTTTTTCAAACTTTAATTTTTCATTTTCATTATTCGTTATTAATGGGATATTTTCAGTTAAGCTCGTATCACTATAAATATGTACACATAGCAATTCGTATAATATGATTATAAATAAAAACTTTAAAAAATGTTTCATTTAAGAATGGTAAACTTTTAAACGGAAATTTTTATAAAATTAATTGACTGATATGCTCAATTGTCACGACAATCAATTACTAAATAAAAGCTGACGTCACTCTGTAAGTGCAATCAAAACTAATTTTCATTTTCCATTTTCAGATCAAAAAACTTAAATTGACCTGCTAACAGAGTAAATGGTAATTAAAAACAAAATTAAATCAAAAAAATAGAATATTAAGCTGTGAATGTAATTATTGATAATATATCTGAAACAAGAAAAAAAATTAATGTATCTATCCCGGCAAATGAAATTACTGAGGAGGAAAAAACGTTACTTAAGGATCTTTCGCCTCGGGTTCAGGTACCGGGGTTCAGACCTGGAAAAGCTCCGGCCCATTTGATTAAAAAGAGCCTTGGAAACAGACTTGATAGTGAACTTAAAAGAAAAATTACGGCCAAAGCGTATACTAAATCTTTGGACGAAACAAAACTTGAAGTATATTCTATATTAGAGGTTGAGGATAGCAAAGTAACCTCAAAACAAGGTGGAGAAATTACATTTACCGTAGATATAAATCCTGATTTTGAACTACCTGAATATCTAGGAATTGAAATAGAAGCACCCTCTACCGAGATTAAAGATGAAGAAGTAGATAACTCAATTGAAGCTCTTAGGAATGAAAGAGCTAAATTTGAGGTTGTCGATAGAGCTGTCGAAAATGGTGATTATGTTAAATTGTCCTATACCGGTAAAATTGAAGACAAATTAATTTCTGAAATTCTGCCCGATCACAAAATTTACGGCTCTCAGGAAAATACCTGGGAAGAAGCGGGTAATGATCAAAATGGAATCTCAGCAATTGTTGATGGAATCACAGGAATGAAATCCGGTGATAAAAAGAGTGTAGAAATGATATTTGATACAGAATTAGATGTAAAAGAATTGGCCGGCAAAAAAGTTCATTATGATATCGAAATTCATGAAGTTCGAGAAAAAGAACTACCTGAATTAGATGAAAAATTCCTTAAAGAACTAGGAGTCGAAAGTATAGAACAGCTCAAAAACCAATTGTTTGAATATATCCAAACTCAAAAAGATCGTAATAAAAATATATCTTTGAGAGATCAAATTGTAAATGAACTCGATAAAAGAGTTTCTGAATTTCCGTTACCGGAATCAGCTATTGAAGAAGAACGTGAGCTCAATATACAACAATTAATGAATTCGAATTTAAAAAGAGGAGTGCCTAATGATGAACTTGAAAAGCATAAAGTCGAACTATACGATAAATCCCACGAAATTGCCAAAAAAAATATAAGAAACCGAATTATATTATTTCGCATAGCAAAAAAAACAACAATGGAAGTAAAAGATGAAGACGTTAGCAATTATATTATGGCTAAAGCTAATGCGACAAAAACTAAACCAGAAGAAATTGTTAAAGAACTTAAAAATGACAGAGCCCAACTTCAAAAAGTTCAACTATCAATATTGTTGGAAAAAACTTTGCAATTTCTGTTAAAAGAAGCAAACGTCAAGAACGCTTCTACAGAAGACAAAAAAGAAGATTCTTGATACATAATCTATTTATTTTAATAATTTATTGAGAATATAATCATTTCGTCTATTTCATAAATAAATCTTTTAGTTTACTTACTCAGTAACATATATTGTAATAGATTTATAAGTTTAAATAATATTAACATTAATCAGGAGAAAACAACGTGAGTTATCACTACTTACCATTACCAAGTGTAGTCGAAAACGATGGACGGACTGAAAGGTCCTGGGACATTTACAGCAGATTATTGAAGGAGCGAATAATTTTTATTGGTTCACCAATTGATGATTATGTAGCGAACGGAGTTATTGCTCAATTGCTATTTCTGGAAATGGAGGATGCAAAAAAAAGAATTCACATTTATATAAATACACCTGGTGGTAGTATTACCGATGGTATGGCAATTTACGACACTATGAATTATTTACGTTGTGATGTTGAGACATATTGCCTGGGTCAAGCTGCCAGCATTGGAACTTTGTTATTATCTGCAGGCACTGCGGGTAAACGTTATGCATTGCCCCACAGCCGTGTTCTAATTCATCAGCCTACTGGCGGGGCAACTGGCCAGACAGTTGATATTTCAATAGCTGCTAAGGAAATATTACGTTGGCGGCAAATTCTCAATGAAATACTTTCAAAACATACTGGGAATTCTATAGAAAAAATAAATACAGATTCTGACCGTGATTATTACATGACTGCTGAAGAAGCAAAAGAATATGGTATAGTGGATCATGTTATTGAGTTCAAAAATGACCTGCCCAAATAAATTATCAATTTTAGAATATCATAATGGCTAAATCGACAAAAATGACTTTTTGTTCCTTTTGTGGAAAATCTCAAAAGGAAGTGCGAAAACTGATTGCCGGACCTGCAGGTGTATTTATATGTGATTCATGTGTCACTGTTTGTAAAACTATCATTGATAGAGAACTTCGCACGACAGCAAAGAATGCGGAAACCGTATTCAAGCAAGTAAAACCCAGTGAAATATACTTAGCGTTAGAAGACCATATAATTGGACAAACTCATCCAAAAAAAGTGTTATCAGTTGCAGTATACAATCATTACAAAAGACTGCAATCAGAAGAGTCATTTTATAAAGATTCGAAAATTAATGATTCGAAATTAAATGAAGTAGAAATTGAAAAAAGCAATATTTTATTAATTGGACCTACAGGCAGTGGAAAAACTTTATTGGCAAAAACTTTGGCCGAACTATTGGAAGTACCTTTTGCAATTGCTGATGCAACCACACTCACTGAAGCAGGCTATGTCGGTGAAGATGTAGAAAATATAGTATTACGTCTATTACAATCTGCCAATTATGATGTTAAACGAGCTGAAAGTGGAATTATTTATGTGGATGAAATAGATAAGATTGGAAGAAAAACCGATAATGTTTCCATTACCAGAGATGTATCTGGAGAAGGTGTCCAACAGGCACTATTAAAAATTTTAGAGGGAACTACGTGTAACGTTCCACCACAAGGTGGACGCAAACATCCTAATCAGGAATACATTCAGGTAAATACAAATAATATATTATTCATTTGTGGAGGTGCTTTTGTTGGACTTGATGCTATTGTTAAGCGCAGAATTGCAAATAAGTCTCTTGGATATAATTCTAGTGAAGATGATAATGAAATTAAAACTGTAGATATTTTAAATAACGTGGCTCCTGTTGATTTAGTGAAATATGGGTTAATCCCAGAATTCATTGGACGATTACCAGTCGTTTCTGTTTTTGATGAATTAAAAATTGAAGATCTTGAACGAATTTTACTCGACACAAAAAATGCACTGACAAAACAATATAGTAAATTGCTTGCAATGGATGGAGTTCGCTTAACATTTACTCGAGATGCCATTAAAGCTATTGCCGAAAAATCAACGGAATTAAAAACCGGGGCAAGAGCTTTACGTTCAATAATGGAAAAAATCATGTTGGACATCATGTATGATCTACCACAGGAAACAAATATCGAAGAAGTTATTATCAATCGTCAAGCAGTAGAGGGTAAACGTAAACCTAAAATTAAAAAATTTAGTAAAGACAGAAACGCGGCTTAAAATACCAGTTCTACTATTTTAAGACCAATGGTATTTGCTCAATAATTTCAAGGCCGTATCCGTCCAGCCCAATAACATTTCTGTTAGTATTTGATAATAATCTAATTTTCTTTAGACCTAACTCAGATAATATTTGAGCACCTATTCCATAATCACGAAAATCCATTTGCTCAAATATCACATCTTTTACATTTTCTTTTTTATTTGTAAATTGCTTTAAATTTATCCCCCTATTTTGATGAGACATATACAGGACTACACCTTGTTTAGATTCGTTAATAACTTTAAATGATTCCTTTAATGATTGGTGACTACTAAAATCACTCGCATGAAAGACATCACTGAGCAGATTTTCGCTGTGAACTCGAACATATGTAGGTTCATTAGTCAGCTCACCTAAAGTAAATGCATAATGGTGCCTACCATTTAGCAGGTTTTGAAAAATATGAAGATCAAATTCACCAAATTCTAATTTGAATTTCTTACTGGCTATTTTCTCTACAAGCTTCTCACGGTAATGCCTGAATCTTATAAGGTCTGCAATTGATATTAAAGTCAGCCCAAATCGCTTTTTAAATTCAAGTAATTCGGGTAGTCGTGCACAAGTTCCATCTTCATTTAAAATTTCACAAATAACTCCACTAGGATGAAGTCCTGCTAACGTTGCTAAATCTACTGCCGCTTCAGTATGACCTGCCCTTTCCAATACTCCACCTGGTTTTGCCCTAAGAGGAAAAACATGGCCAGGCTGAACGAGTTGATCGGGCGATGTAGTCGGATCTGATAACATTTTTATTGTTAATGCACGATCGTAGGCACTGATACCAGTAGTAATACCCTCAGCTGCATCTACCGATATAGTAAAATCTGTTCGATGAGACTCTCTATTTTGTTGAACCATCGGATTAATTCCTAACTTTTTCAAATGATGGTCTGTCATCGGTGCACATATTATACCACTGCAATAACGTATCATCATATTTACTGCTTCTGGTGTAACTTTTGAAGCAGCCATTATAAGGTCACCCTCATTTTCACGATTCATGTCATCTGTCACAATTACAAGTTTGCCATTAGCAATATCTGTAATGGCATTTTCAACAGAATCAAATGATTTATTATCTGTGTTTTCCATTTGGTATAAATATTAAATAACAACCAAATAAGTATTATGCTAACGAGTCAAAATGATTTTTTGATATACTACTTAATAAAACTCATCTCTATCTGTGATAAAACAGCATCCATAATCTTATTAATACAGATAAATCTATTTTCATCACATAGAATTTCTTTTGCAGATTGAACATATTCAGAGGAATCTAAGTCATCTGAACAATTTTCTATAAGCAAATTTGCTGATTCAGATGTTGTTTCTAAATGAAATTGAAATCCAAAAATCCGATCGAATATTGAGAATGCCTGATTTTGACAAATATCACTGGATGCTAGTAACGTTGCACCCTCTGGAAGATCAAAAGTATCTCCATGCCAATGAAACGCTGTTAATTTTTCAGAAAATATATTTGATAAAATTGTACTATTATCCTTATCAGGTTTACCAATTGGAAACCAACCAATTTCTTTAAACTTATTTTTTTTTATTTTAGCACCTAGGCAACTCGCAATCAATTGAGCCCCTAAACAAATTCCTAATACTAATTTTTTTGAAATAATAACAGATTTGATAAATTCGATTTCTCTTTCTAGCCAGGGATACTCTTCATAATCATAAACTCCCATAGGCCCTCCCATTACAATTAGCCAATCAATGTCGTCAATCAAAGGGAATTCGTCATTCTGATAAAGTTTTATTGATTGGACTTCATGACCTTTAGAATGAAAGTAACCTTCCATACTTCCAATTCCTTCAAAAGGTACGTGTTGCAAATAATGTATTTTCATAAAATTGATTTTTTGCTAATTACGTTATTTTAAATAATAAGATTCAGAAAATTTTGAGTTGTCAATTTATACATATTATTTTGATATTTATTAACAATGTCAAAAAAACAAAATACGAGCTCCGATGTAATTTCCAAATATAATTCTATATACGTAATTATCTCCCCACCGCGCTGTGGATCAACTGCATTTGCTAGAGTATTTTGGCAACACCCTTCAATACGTTACTACTCTCATGAACCTTTTGAAATCACCTACTATTCCGGTAAATCATTAGATGATGTTTATGAGAAACTTGAATCACCACTCGATTTAAAAAATATTGTAGCAGATAAAAATTCAGAAAATTGTGTTAATTTAGTAATAAAAGACATAGTATATCAAGTTGGAGATAACCTAAGTAATTTAGTTTCATGGGCTAAAAAGCCCGTAATATTTCTTATTCGTGATCCACGTTTAAATATTTTATCTCGCATTGATAAAAAAATTGAGGTTGGGACCAGTCCATTTTTTCCGCTCATTGAAACTGGTTGGGAACTAGTCAATAATCAGATCAATTACTGTAAGCAGAGCAATGTCCCGTACATTATAGTTGATTCAAGTGACTTCAGAAACCATTCACAAAATATTTTTAATCAGGTTTTTAATAAACTAGAGTTAAATTTTAGTGAAGAATTTCTAACGTGGCCAAATTGTCACACTGTAGAAATAGATAATCTTGATGGAGCACACACACATCTCTATAAAAAAGTTTTAAGCAGCACTGCTATCAAGCCAGCAATAGAGCCTATTCCAACACTTGATGATTTCCCAAAAGAACATGGATTTCGTCAACATGTTATCGAATGTCTTGAAATATATAAAAAATTAAGGCAGGATTCTCATAGAATATTACCCAAATAGTTATTGACTCATTACTTTATAAAAAGTAAATATTCTATAAAAACAGTTATTTACCTCTTATAAAATTTACTATGAAAATTGACGGTATATTATCATTAGTGGGCAACACACCAATGGTTAGGTTAAATCGTATATTTGATGACATTAAATTTGAATTATATGCGAAATTAGAATTACTCAACCCAGCAGGCAGCATTAAAGATCGGCCTGCTCTAAAAATGATTCAGGCTGCTTTTGAAAATGGAGATATAAATCCTAATACGACAATAATTGAATCTAGCTCCGGCAATATGGCTGTGGCACTCTCTCAAATTTGCACATATCTTGATTTAAAACTTATTTGTGTAGTTGACATTGGGTCAACCGAAGCCAATCGCCAGATCATGCAAGGGTATGGTGCTAAAGTTGATTTGATCACAGAACCTCATCCTGAAGAAGGATTTTTAGGTGCTCGCTTAAGGCGTGTTCAGGAACTTCTCGAAACTATTCCAAATAGTTTTAATTGTGATCAATATAATAACGTCAACCATACTATTTCGCACCATTCAACTATCCAGGAAATAATTACTGATCTGGGAGTTGAGCCGGATTATTTATTTTGTGCTACCAGCACTTGTGGTTCTTTAAAAGGTTGTTCTAATTATATCGAAAAACATAAATTAAAAACTAAAATGATTGCTATTGATGCATTTGGAAGCGTTATTTTTGGTGACCAACCCAAACCAAGACGTATACCAGGTCATGGTGCATCAATCATTCCACCATTTTATACTGATGGACTGGAACATGAACATATACTAATTTCTGATATGGAGGCAATAATTGGCTGCAAAAAATTAATGCGACGTGAAGGTATTTTTGCCGGTGGATCTTCAGGAGCGATTATGTCTGGAATAGGAAAATATATTAGTGAAATTCCAGAAAACTCAAAATGTGTAGCTATCCTCTATGATAGAGGTGGGCGATACCATGATACAATTTATTCTGATAAATGGATAAAGGAAAATTTTAGTGACGAATATCATTTATTGGAAGAAGAGTTAACACCTTTACCAATTTTAGTTAACTAATTTATAACGACTAACATTAGTCGATCCTGAAGTAGAGATGAATAATCTGAAAAATAATATTTTACTACTGAAGGGCTCCGAAATTGATCAACTGCTACTGAACCGAGAAAATGAAATTCTCGAAACTATCAAGCAAACATATCAAGCACATGCAAACGGCAATACCGTTATGCCTCCCAACGCCTATCTACGTTTTCCCAATATGGAAAAAGAACGTATTATTGCAAAACCAGCATATCTAGGAGAAAACTTTAATACTGCTGGAATAAAATGGATAGCTTCATTTCCAAAAAATCTTGCATGTGGCATTGAACGGGCTTCAGCGACTTTGATACTCAACTCAGCTGAAAATGGTCATCCTACAGCCATCATGGAAAGTTCTATTATTAGCGCAAAAAGAACTGCTTCCAGTGCCGCATTGGCAGCAAATTATATCTATCCCAATGAAAAAGTTACTCATATCGGTCTCGTAGGATGTGGTCTGATTAATTTTGAAACTTTGCGCTTTCTAATATCTGTTTATCCGATGATTGAGACTGTTCACCTTGTTGATTTGAGTGAAGAGCGTGCTGAAATATTCAAGAATAAATCGCTCAATTTGAATTCTAATCTAAACATTTATATTCATAAAGACTATAATAAGATAATCCCTCATGCTCAGATTATTGCATTTGGTACTACCGCAGTTCAACCGTTTGTAAATTCAGTAGAAGATCACTTACCCCATTCATTAATCCTACACACATCATTACGAGATTTAAAGTCAAACGTCATTATAAACGCAGATAATATTGTCGATGATATCGATCAGGTTTGTAGCAATCAAACATCTGTTCATTTAGCAGAACAGGAAATCGGTAGTAGAAAATTTATTCGTACAACGATCGGTGACATATTAAATGAAAATGCAAAGCCATACGACAAAAATAAAAATCTTCATATATTTAGTCCATTTGGATTAGGAATTTTGGATATGGGACTCGCCCATTTAGTTGAACAGTTGGCACTTAAAAACAATATCGGAACAATTATCGAAGATTTTTTACCCGACTCATGGACAGAACGTAATTAATTTATTAAAGTCATAGATTTATTTAGGGCTTTGATATTAGTGATTACAATGAATACACTGAGTGATATCTTGACTCACAACAGAAAGGCTATCAACTATTTGGATAAATATTTTATTTGAAAAATAAAATTCATGCAAGAAAACATAGAATGCTTACGATGTCTCATATGCGGAAAAGAATACGCACCAGATGATGTACAGTATATTTGCCCTGATCACAATCTTGATGGAACGTTAGATGTAAATTATAATTACGATAACATTAAAAAAATATTTGACCTTCATACTCTTAAAAAAAACCTGGATTTTTCCATGTGGCGATACAAGTCGTTAATGCCAATTACAGAAAACATAAGCCCTCCCCCTCTTCGCGTTGGATGGACACCCCTGTATCATTCCAATCATTTTGTAAATAAATTTAATTTAAAAAACGTTTGGATAAAAGATGAAGGGCAACAACCAACCGGTTCACTGAAAGATAGAGCGAGCGCACTAGCTATTGTTAAAGCTCAAGAAGCAAAAGCAACTATTATTGCGACTGCCAGTACGGGAAACGCTGGTGCAGCTCTCAGCGGCCTGTCAGCCAGTGCCAATCAAAAAAATATTATCTTTCTTCCTGAATCCGCACCTCGAGCAAAAATTGCCCAGTTACAAGTTTATGGCTCAACAATCATTTTGGTTAATGGTTCATATGATGATGCCTTCAATTTATGTAGAAGCGCCTGTGAACTATACGGCTGGTATAATCGCAATACCGGGTATAATCCATATATGTCTGAAGGTAAGAAAACTGTAGCCTATGAAATTTGTGAGCAATTAATCTGGAATGCCCCCGATCTAATAATTGTCAGTGTTGGAGATGGGTGTATCATTGGTGCAGTTCATAAAGGCTTAAAAGATTTACTCGCATTGGGCTGGATAAATAAAATGCCGCGTCTAGTTGGTGTTCAAGCTGCCGGCAGTAATTATCTCACTCAAGCTTGGGAGAATGATGAATATCTGCAAATCAAACCTGCCATCAAAGCAAATACAATTGCGGACAGTATTTCAGCTGGTCTACCCCGAGATCGATTTAAGGCAATGAATGCAGTGACTCAATCTGACGGCGTTTTTGTAACAGTAACAGATGATGAAATACTTGCGGCAATTCCTGAACTAGCTAGCAATACGGGGGTGTTTGCTGAACCGGCGGGCGCTGCATCTCTTGCAGGATTAAAAAAATGTTTAGAGAAAAATTTAATAAAGTCTGATGAAAATGTAGTTTTAATTAATACCGGAAATGGGTTAAAGGATATTAAGAGTTCTCAACAAGCTATCGATAAATTTAAATCAACTGCTCACCTTGTAAATCCAGATATTCAAGCTCTGAAAAGTATCGAAAAATTTTTTCCAATTTAATGTTTTTATTTAGCTATGACATCGATTGATCAATATCTGGCTAAAGAAATATCCCTCAAGCATCTTGAACTACATTTGCTAAATTTACCTGAGAAGGAATCTTTTTTATCATCTGTAGGTAGAAGAAACTCAAAACAAATTCTTATTATTAAGTGGATTGATAAAGACAACAATAACGGCTATGGAGAATGTTCATGTCGCACAGATCCTTACTATTCAGCTGAATTTGTTGATGCTTCTATTATTCTAATAAAAAATTTTGTGATGTCTGGGTTGAAGGAGCAATTTACTGTTAAAGCTGTTTTAAGTTATCTCAATAAAATTAGAGGATGGAACTTCACTAAAGCAGGAATTGAAGCAGCAATGCATGACCTGATCAAAAATCGAGACAACGAACATATTCTCGATTGCTGGAATAAAAGTAAATTGGAAACCGTTTCTGTCGGAGTATCTATTGGCATTCAAAAAAATAATGATGAATTAAAACGTATAGCAGAAACTGCAATTGATGATGGTTATAAACGTTTAAAATTTAAAGTTCATCCAAGTTATAAATTGAACTTGGACTACCTAAATCTTCTTTCCCATAAAACAAAAATAAGTTTTGACGCCAACGGTTCATTTGAATCTGCGGACTTTGAATATTTAAAAGAGATTTCTCAATTTAACACACCTATAGAACAACCCTTTGCACTGCATCGAATTGACCTTGTTAAAAAAGCTAAAGAACAAATTGAAAATTTCAAAATTTGCTATGACGAAGAAGTCGAATGCCTGGGCGACCTGATGAAACTCAATCAACTAAAAATAATTGATGAGCTCAATATCAAGCCAGGTAGAGCTGGAGGTATCTACAACAGTATAAAAATTGCAAATTACTGCTTTGAAAAACAAATCCCATGTTGGGTTGGCGGTATGTTTGAAACAGGCATCGGACGATCATTAAATTTGTCCTTTGCCGCACGACTACAGAATGAAACTATTCATGATTTGAGTCCACCAAGCTATTATTTTGAAGAAGACATTTTAATAAATCCAATCAATTTGATAGCGGGAACTATTGATTCCATGCAGATAGAAAATGTAATTATTGACGAAAAAAGATTAGAAAGATTTACAGTCGAAAAGATTATTCTCAGTAAGTAGAATATATACGATTGTCGTTAAAGAAAAAATTAAACTAGATTGTATAAATTTATTTAACTTTATTTCTTGCCTAATGAGTAATCTGGTTATTATGAATATCAAGATATATTAAGTAATCTGAAAATACCTTTTCGCTACCTGCAATGATTTATAAACAAAATATTGGAAGACCGATTTATAATCCCAATATACTGAAACTTATAGGTATTAGTTTATTGATGCTGTGTCTTTACAAGACAGGCCGGTCTCAGAATGATTTTCCCAAGGATGATAATACACCGCTGCCAGAACTACACCTCCTTGAAAATGACAAGCTATTGAAAATGGCTGAGTCTATGATACAACATGCATATTATTCATATTTAGCAGAATTACGCGGTTATTCAAAAAGTGAAATTCATATTAAGCAGACAAATCAGCAAGCAAATTCTCTTAAATTACCAACCGCATTATCAATACCGGATGAAGCACTCCCTCTTGAAATAAAACGTAATCAATTGAATCAATCAAAAATATGGCTTGAGACAAATCAACAACAGTTAAAACTACTGGAAGCACAAAAGGTATATTTAGAAAAGCACATTGCACAAATTACAACGACTCAGTTATCTGCCAATTTACTATTGAAAGCTTTTGACGACATAAAAGTTTTTCTGCTGGAAATAAATCTCCGTTTAAGTGACAGAACTTTGATGGCGAATGAGGTACCTACTGCTTTGTATGAAGATAAGTTAGCAAGTATGAAACTAAACGTCTGGGATCAACCTGCGAGACTAACTCGAGATTTAGAAAAATACGAAAATATTATTAAAACAACTGTTGAACGAATCAGCAAAGTTCATAAAAACATCTTGGAAGCAACAACGAGTCTTACAGACGCAGAAGAAATATATAGCGAGGAACTCAAACGTCAAAATCTGAAGCAAGACTATATAATAAAACCACCTCAACAATTGTTGAGAGAGTTGGTGAAATCTCAAGAGGAATTGATTTGGTTAAATGGCACATTTAATCTTTCTTACCGTCGTTTTCACCGGTTGCAAAAGCAAAGCAACGATATCCGTGTGCAATTGGAGTCTCTTTCACCCCCTAAGTTTCAAGACTCTCAGTTGGATTCAACGAAAATTGAGGAGAGCATCAAGGCAACAATTACTCATGAAAAGAAACGTATTAAAAAATTAGGGGGACTAAAAGAAGTTTTAGTAAAAATGATTGATCAAGTAAAAAATTATCAGGCCGACGATATTGTGCTGAATGAACATTTATTCAGAATGCAGGTGTTGACCGGTGTAGTTGAAGAATTGACGAAAGAAGGAACTCTGCCAAAAAAAGATCTTCCGAAACTGACCTCATCCAAAACACTCACAGACCGAATAAATACTAACGATAAAATTCGCGAAGACGTCCTTTTAATAATGAGTAAAACAGGGGAACAACTGTTAGACTTGGACCAACAAATAGACAACACTTTGACCGCTCATAAAGATGCCGAAGATCGTTTATCAAAATTTCTAATGGAACAAATATTAGCGAAGCAAGCCCGGCAGTGGGACTCCGAGCTTAAGCAACTCGAGCCATCGAATTTGATAAAACGATTTAAAGATAACGCGGATGCCATCAAACAAAATTCAGCGAAATTAGAAAAGTCCGAAAAAAGTTACCAACAGCTGCAATCAGACACCCAAAAGGCCGGGAAACAATTGCAAACGGTGAAAGACCCTTTATTACGTTCTATTCAACAAGAGTCTTCGGTAGAGTATAAAGCTATCCTTGAAAAACTTTTTGAGGGTACAGATTTAAAACAACCTGAAAATCTCCAACCGGCCACAGCCCATCGCACCGATGAGAAGTCTTTGTCAATTGAGGAAATAACTATCGATAATCGACAATATCAAAAAATAATTTCTACACAAATTCGTAACATTGAAGAACTGCAAAAGTATCGTCTCGAATTATTGGAGACAATGAAGGAATTGGAGAAAAAAACAAGCCACCTTGCCAAGGGTTCACAGCAAGCCGGCAAGTTATCTTTGCAGCATTATGCCATTGCTATAGAATTAAAAAAGCGTCTAGGCCAACAACAGCTGCAAAGTGACGAAATTCCGGATGGCATCACAGATGCCTTGCAAAAAGAACGAATTAGCAAGTTTGAGAATAAATCTATTAAATTGTCGAATGAACAAAACAGCCTGGGTCAGCAAATTATAATTCTAAGTCAACCGGTAAAGACATTGCCGGAACAAAAACAAATCCTCGGTAATATTCTGGAAGCAATTGGTAAACGTTTGGATATACAGCAAGATTGGCGAAAATTAGTAATGCATCTGGAAGCAGGAAGACAGGCCTTATCAGAAATAGAAAAGAAAACGCTTGAGCAAGATGCCCTTCGCTTAATGGAATCTGAAACAACCTGGCAGGAATCCATGCTTGGTTTCGTACCTTCTGATCGTGCTGAAAATCTTACTCAGCTCATGCAGTCCCTATACCAGGAATGGATTGAGTTAGAGGGTAATCAAAAAAATCTCCAGACACAAAAAGATAAACTGGAGCAGTTAATTCAGTCAGTAGGTGAGGAGGAAACGATCATTTCCCAACTCATGCCGTTATTACAGCAACAAGTCACCCAACTCACTGAAACTTACAACAAAGAATATACCGAAATTAAAACTCGAATATTACACTTAAAAGCGTCGGAACAGCACAAAAATAAATCTGAAGCCATTGCACAACAACTCAACCGGCTTTTTACTCAATACCTGCAAATTGCAGCTACCCATCAATGGATACAACTCTTTGAATTACGACTATCTGCCGAAAGTCTTGGCGCAGTTCTTGATGACTACCAACAGCAATTGGGAGACTTTAATATCAAAACCGCAACCATTGAACGGCGCTTTGACTTTTTAAAAGGACACACAAATAATAATTCAGCGAAATTACCCTCTGAAGAAACACCCAAATCCGACATGCATAAAATCCGTTTTTCACAGGGAGAAATCGGTGTACTACGTGCAGAACGCAAGAAAATACTCAGTCAGGAAGTTATCTGGGTCTTGGGAAAAATCGGGATTATTATCGTTAGTGCTTTGCTACTCGTAACTTTACTTAATTGGATCATTTCACGAATGTTGAAACGTGCGCATGAGAGGAATGCCACTGCGCATAATATATTTGCGTTGTCCTTTATGAATGCCTTTTTAAAATTCACTATATGGGTTATCGCTATCATTATCTTATTTAGTGTGCTGGGGTTTCATGTAGGAACGATTATGGCCGGTCTGGGTATTGGCGGTTTAGCAGTTGCTATGGCTGCCAGAGAGACACTGGCAAATATTCTGGGAGGATTTTTACTTTTCTTTGAATCTCCTTTCTCGATTGGAGATGTCATAAAAATCGGGTCTAACACTGCAAAAGTTACCGGCTTAACATGGCGAACCACACGGCTGATAACCGGTTTTGGCTATTCTTACAGTATTCCCAACTGTCAAGTCACTGAGGCAACGATCAAAAATTATACCCACACAACGCCCCCCGGAGATTTCTTTCTCGTTTATGTTTCTGCCAAATATGATCCCCAAATTGTGATTCCCGTGATAAATCAGGCCCTCGCAGAGTGTAGTACCGTTTTGCAAGATGAGCCTAAAGGAACCTGGGTAGCAGAGGAAAGCATGCTGGGAAATATGACCGTTATGGCTTACTGGCCTTGGTGGTCACTGCAAGACTATCACAAACGTAACGGCGTACGAAATGAAGTATGGCAGATGATTTGGAAGCACCTAAACAAGGCGGGTATTGGGATGGAGATTAAACCATTTAATCAGGATGCTCCATTAACCATGGAAATGAAAACCCTACCTGTTGAAATTGAAAAACGAATTTCAAGTTAGTATTCAAATAAAATGTCAGATTCTATTATATCAGAACACCTAAATAAAACATAAATGCTGACTTGCTTGTTGTTGAGAAAAATAAAGACATGAAGCACACTAAAGAACTTGCGGAAAAACATGGTTATTTTGATATTTAATCAGTATGATAATCCACAAACCTACTATCTCAGTTTAGCCCCTGAAATATGGCAGCAAACCGAGCATAAAATCAAAGTAAACTAATCAATGTATAAAATTAGCACAATCAAAGCTGATAGACAAGGTGATGAAATTTTTAATCTGGAACTTGCCGATGGCACCACCAAAGAATTACATATATGGGATTATAAAATATTGTATAGCTACCCAAACCTTTATCAAAGTTTAATTATCGATTACCTGGATTGCCGGGTTTATGAAGCAATCGGTGATTTGTTAAACTCAGTTATTGAAAAAGGTGCGACATTAAGAATATTAGATATTGCTTGCGGTAGTGGACTAATGGGAAAACGATTAAGAGAAAACCATCAGTTTACAGTAGATTATCTTGCCGGTATTGAAATTCTACCCGAAGCCTTGACAGCATTAGAGCGTGATACTCCAAATATTTATGATAGATGTTTTTTATCGGAACAAGATGATTTATCTCAGCTAAAAACCAAAAATATAAATTGTATGATCATATGCGGAGCAGCCAGTCATATGACATTAGAAAATTATAAAAGTTATCTCAGTTTATTATCGGAGGAGACCTTTATTGCCTTTAATTTGATTGGCGACCCTTTGCAGCAACATCGCAGAGAGATTTTGCAGTGGATGAATGAAAATTATCAACTCCTTAAAAATAAACCCTATCGGCATAGAAAATTAATGAATGGAAGTTATATTCACCATGAAGTATTTGTTTATTGTCAGAAAATATAAATTCGGTAGAAAAGGCCAAAGACCAATTTGCAAATTGCAAAATCTGCTATGACGAAGGAATCGAAGGTCTCGGTGACTTCATGAAACTTAAGCGACTAAAAATAATTGATGAGCTCAATATAAAACCGGGCCGAGTCTGATGTATGTTCAGAACTCAGTAATTTGAACGTTATACTTATTTAAGAGTCCACGCTAAACGAGGCTACGAATCGATAAAATCAATGGAGTATTGGAAGAATATACTGGACGGTTAGTGCATGATTGCCTGAGTTCATACTTTATTTTTATTTGACAAATAATTTTTCAATTAATCATAATTACCTTATGACAAAATCATGGAAAATGATTTCAAATATAAGTGTTAGTAGGATGGAAAAATTTTCCATTTATTAATGTTGTCAACTAACCTAATTTATACTGACCTTCACAATATGAAATCATTATGACAATAAAAATTGATACCCTAGTCACAGAACTCATAGAAGCGTCCGAGGTTAGTCCGGACATTACAATTGAGTGCTTTAAGAGTTACACTTTTGATTTTAAAAGCATTGAAAAATATGGCTCTTGGTTGCCGAAAGATTATACTAGAAACCTAATACATCGAACAAATAAATTTGAACTGATTCTTCTTTGCTGGGACGGCAATGCCAATACGCTTCCCCATGACCATAATGGTCATTTTTGCGCCATGCACATCATAGCAGGAAAATTAACAGAAAGAATTATCCCGGGAAAGGGAAATTGCCGTGTACCAGGGAAGAATCATACCTATAATGAAGGAGATTTTAGTTTAATAGATCATAGCGATCGAATACATTCCATTTGCAATCTGAGCGAAGAACGTGCTGTTTCTCTACATCTATACATGCCTCCAATAGACGTCTGTAGTATTTATCAGGATAATGGACAAAAATTAAAAACCAAGAAACTAAGTTACACCACAAAAAGGAATTACAAAAATTATGAATAGTACCCAAGTAGAATATTCTAAATATCTCTTTTATCCCTATCTTGTTAGGCTTAAAGATGAAACATCATCATGGAAACCGACACCGCACGGTATAGCGCTAGCCAATGCAATGACTTCAATTGCTTCAGAATTTCAGGGAAAATCGGTTCTTGAGATTGGAGCGGGATCCGGTATCCATGCCATATTGGCTAATAAATTTGGTTGTCAATATATAGACATAACTGAAATTGAGTCTACATTCCTGGATGCGGCAAGCGAAAACGCAAAATTAAATAATTGTAGTTTTCGAAATGCTATGATTCAGGATTGGACCGACTTTACCCCAACTCAGTCTTATGATATTCTAATTTGTAATCCTCCTTTCTGTAAAGCAGGCACAAAGGATCGTAGATGGTTCATTCAACAATTAATCAAAGACGGGAAAAAGTTTCTAAGTTCTTCAGGTTTCTTTATCTTCTGTCAAAGCAGTATGGCTGATTTCAAACTCACTGAATCAGAGATCAAGTGTGCTGATTCTTCGTTTGATGTCATATTAGAGCATAAAGGACTTTTTCGTGACTACTACTTTACCGAACCTGGGTTTATGGAAGAAAGCAATGCAGTCACCAATGGCTTTGAAATGATAGATGATGCTTACGTTGAAACACTTAGAGCATACCGTGTTCGGCCGAATTAATGTAAATATTCAGTGAACCCCGACCCTCAACAAAATTTTTAAAAAGCCCTCAAGTGTTTATTTTCTGAGGGCTTAAAAAAAATTTATATCTATTCTAATTATCTGTGCGCTCTTTTATAATAAATAGAAAATAGTAATACTATGCTACCAAATGCAAAAGCATAAGTTGATGGTTCCGGGACGAGAGTTCCAACTTCACTTAATGATAATGCTGAATCAAAAAGTTGTACTTCATCAATTATTCCATGAAATGGATTTGCTCCGGACGAATCTGCACCGATTCTCAATGTGTTGCTATTAGCAAAATTTGCAATGCTTGCAGCTGCAGTAGCTTCTTGTACTCCGTTGAGATAAAGAGTTATATTCGTTCCATCAAATGTTCCGGCAACGTGGCTGTTAACTCCTGAAGGTATAGTAGTTGTACCAGTTATTAATGTGGAACCAACAATCATTCTCAGTTTTCCACCTACGATATCCAAAAGGTATCCATTAGTTCCACCTGCAGTTATTTTATCCAGCAGACGATTGGACGTTGGAGATGACGCAGGGTTTATCCACATGGCAATTGATACACCTGTTGCAGAAGTCAGATCAAGCGTGTTATCGTCCGCTACTTCAATATAGTCACCATCTCCATCAAGACTAAATGCCTGCCCGACAATACCTGTTACAAATGTCGTATCTCCAACTAATGTTCCATTGTTACCTCCCACACTATCAAGTGCATTTCCATTGCCACTCCACAGAGAGATAGCAGCAGAATAAGCACTATGGGCTCCAATTAGTGATAACATTAGTATAGTGATTGTAGTTCTCGTTTTTGATATTTTCATAATATTATATTAATAGCTTTTAGTTAAATTTAAACGTGTCATATTCTTATGTTTTTTTTAAAATTTATTGTGTAAATATTATGTAAGTCAATAAAAAGAATTATTTGTGAATAACTTTATAGCTTTCGCAAAGATCGCCAAGATTTTTTTATTTATTTCTATGGGACAGCACATGACATAAATACCAATAAATAAAAAAATTAAGAAAAATTCGTTCCATAAATTAAAGCCTAACTTAATTTCTCCAAATCAGCTAAATCCTGATGTCTACCGGAAGCCCGCTTGTTTTTCTTTAAATTTTCAATGTTAATGAAATTGATTTTTAGTCCTTCAATATCAGCCACTAACTTAGATTGAAAACATTCCAGAAAATTAACTCCATCAATTGAAGTCAAAAGATCAATTCGGTTAGGTGGATTACCTAATTGAATAATATATTCAGGCAATAAAAAATCATCGGGAATCAGACCTAAAGATGCAAAACCAAAATCTTTAAGCACTTGTACAATACATTCTGCATTTTTCTTATCAATCAAAATCCAAATATCAATATCCTTAGTATAACGAGGATGACCATGAAATGCTAACGCATATCCTCCAACAATCAGATACATAACATCATTTTTGTTTAATAACTCTATAAACTCTCTGAAATCCTTGTTGAGTATCATTTTTCCAAATTCCGTATTCCGTTCTTATACTTTCCAACTGTGCCAGACGCAAGTGATAGGGTTGAGTTTGCCAATAGCTGAAGTCATTGCTTTTTTGACCAAGCTTAATTTTTTTTACTACTGTTTTGTCTAATTTGTTCAATTTAATTCCAATAGATATAAGCTAGATGGTTTAAACTTTAGCAACGATAGTCAAGATATTGCTGAGAGAAAAAACAATCGCATTTCTATGGCAATACCAGACTTAGCACATACGAGAACTGATTTGTGAAACACATAAATTTATTCTGGATTCTAACTCCTGAATACTGAATTCTCTAAAATTCCCCAGTGATATCTTGACTCACAACTGAAAGGGCATGAACTATTCGGATCAGTTACTTTTATGAATAAATTTTTTAATAGCCTTCGCTGCCTTATCTGCGGCAAAGAATATTCGCCTGATAAAGCACAATACATTTGTCCCGACCACAATCATGATGGAACGTTAGATGTAAACTATAATTACGATATTATTAAAAAAAAGATTGAACGAAAATCCCTGGAAAAAAATCCTGATTGTTCGATGTGGCGATATAAACCGTTATTGCCAATAGATGCTGCTTTAAACTTGTCCCTGTTACGCGTTGGATGGACACCACTCTATAATTCAATTCGATTATCGGATAAATTAAATTTAAAAAGTGTTTGGATAAAAAACGAGGGACAGCAGCCGACCGGTTCGCTTAAAGACCGAGCCAGTGCACTAGCTATTTATAAAGCTCATGAAATAAAGGCAAACGTTATTGCTACTGCCAGTACCGGAAACGCCGGAGCAGCACTGAGTGGATTATGTGCCAGTGCAAATCAAAAAAATATTATCTTTCTACCTAAATCTGCACCCGCAGCAAAAATTGCCCAGTTACAAGTTTATGGCTCAACAATCATTTTGGTTAATGGTTCATATGATGATGCCTTCAATTTATGTAGAAGCGCCTGTGAACTATACGGCTGGTATAATCGTAATACCGGATACAATCCCTATATGACAGAAGGTAAAAAAACTGTCGCTCATGAAATTTGTGAGCAATTAAATTGGAATGTTCCTGACATTATTATAGTTAGTGTTGGCGATGGGTGTATCATTGGTGCAGTACACAAAGGATTGAAGGATTTGCTCGCATTAGGCTGGATAAATAAGATGCCCCGTTTAATCGGAGTTCAAGCAGCCGGTAGTAATTACCTCTCCCAAGCATGGGAGAATGATGAAGATCTACAAACAAAACCACCGATAAAAGCGAACACGATAGCCGACAGCATATCCGCCGGATTGCCGCGAGATCGCTTTAAAGCGATGAATGCTGTCAAGAATACTAACGGAATATTTGTAACTGTAACTGACGAAGAGATTTTATCGGCCATACCCGAATTGGCTAGGAACAGCGGGGTCTTTGCAGAACCTGCAGGCGCGGCTTCCTTTGCCGGATTAAAAAAATGTGTAGAAAAGAATATAATAACCTCCGACGAAAGTGTAGTCATAATAAATACCGGTAACGGCTTAAAGGATATTAAGAGCACTCAACAAGCAATCGATAAAATTAAATCAAACGCTCATAAAATATATCCCGATATCCGAGAGCTGAAAAACCTTGAAAAATTTTTGCCAAATTAACTATGGCATCGATTGATCAATATCTGGCTAAAGAAATATCCCTCAAGCATCTTGAACTCCATTTGCTAAATTTACCCGAGAAAGAATCATTTATTTCATCTCTGGGTAAAAGAAGTTCAAAACAAATTCTTATTATTAAGTGGATTGATAAAGACAACAATAACGGTTATGGAGAATGTTCATGCCGCACAGATCCTTACTATTCAGCCGAATTTGTTGATGCTTCCATTATTCTAATAAATTAGACGAAGTTTCTGTCGGAATATCTATTGGCATTCAAAAAAATAATGATGAATTGAAACAAATCGTAGAAACTGCCATTGATGATGGCTATAAACGTTTAAAATTTAAAGTTCATCCAAGCTATAAGTTGGACTTGGAATATCTATATCTTCTTTCACATAAAACCAAAATTAGTTTGGACGCAAATGGTTCTTTTGAATTTGAGGACTTTGAATATTTAAAAGAACTTTCTCAATTTAACACTGCCATAGAACAACCCTTTGCACTGCATCGAATTGATCTGGTAGAAAATGCCAAAGAACAAATTGAAAACTTCAAAATTTGCTATGACGAAGAAGTCGAATGCCTCGGCGACTTGATGAAACTCGATCGACTAAAAATAATTGATGAGCTAAATATCAAACCGGGTAGAGTTGGTGGTATCTACAACAGTATAAAAATAGCAGATTATTGTTTTGAAAAACAAATCCCCTGTTGGGTTGGCGGCATGTTTGAAACCGGCATTGGTCGGTCATTAAATCTATCTTTTGCATCACGACTATCTGGAAAAGCCATTCATGACCTGAGTCCACCATTGCGTTATTTCCAAGAAGATATTTTAAAAATTCCAATTTCTATGACTGATGGATTCATTGATTCAAGTCATCTAGAAAATTCAAATGTAGACAGTGAACAATTAAATAAATATATAATCAATAATTTGAGTTATTAATATGAAATTCTTAATTTTTATAGTAAATATATTTTTATGCACTTCGGCAACAATAGTTCACGCTGCAGCAGATAATTCAAGTGCAGTAGAGCTAACTCTGATTATTGAAAATATAAAAACTGTGGAAGGTAAAATATTCATCGCTATTTTTGATAATGATGAAGATTTCATGCGTCGCGCCATAAACAGTAAAATCGTTAAGCCAAAACAAAAAGGCCAGATGAAGGTAATATTTGAATTGGCTGAACCAACAGAAGCAGCCATCAGTATTTACCATGATGCCGATAATAACGAAAAACTTAATCGTAACTTCATAGGATTGCCCTCTGAACCTTATGGCTTTACAAATAATCCTCGACTCACTTTTGGCCCACCATCATTTAAGGGTGCTAAAGTTTATTTGATAACAGGAAAACAGACCTTAAGGATTGTACTGAAATAGTATACCATTTGCCAAAATAAATTTCTGAAAAGAAGTTTAAAAAAAGAAAAAAGTCATCCCGACTTGTCGGGACGTCGCGCTGCTCCTCGCGATGACAAAGTAGAAACCTAATTGTCTTTGCGAGCTCTGCGAAAGCAGAGTGCGGCAATCTATCTGACTCACGTCCATTAATTGCATACACTAATTTATTTTGGTACCGAGCTATAAAGCGACATCTACCAATTTATTATGGTAGACGCTATAAGAGTCAAAATTTGTGTAATTGATAAGATTTATGGTCCCGAACGAGTTTTAAATAATCTATTACAAATAGAATATTGCCAATCTGATTTCTACAATCTTGTAAACATAGTTGGCAATTTTACCGGAAATATGCCAACAAGCTATTCAAAATTATTAACCCCCCAAACGAATAATTGATGATAATTAATTAACTTTTTTCATAAAAATTGATTCTATACCAACTAACACGTAACCCTCAGTATCCAAAACCTCACCACTCATCATAGCATCTACTGAATTAAATTTAATCTTACTCACCTCTAGAAAACAGTTTTTACATAATTTATGAGTATCAAAAACCGTTACTCCTTCAACACCTATCGGTAAAGTTTTAATTTTATAGGTTTCAGATGCAGCAATTCCAGCAAGTTGAAATAAAGCCTCAATAACTGTTACCAAGCGATCACCCATTATATTGCCACTATCTGATGCTAATTTATTTAAAGATAGGAATGTTTGATATTTCATTGAATCAGAATTAAACTCAACGTCATTTAATAATTGGAAACGATGTCCATGAAAAAATCGCCCATCTGCATAGTACTTTTTTGCGTTGATTATTTTAGAAGAATTATATGAAACCCTACGTTTAGAACTTTCATGTACTAAGTCTAATTCTTCAAACTCGGCTTCGTAAATGATACTATTTGAGTACCCAACCGTAAACCTACTGTTTTTACCAGTGGAAAATGATTTCATTTTCAAACTCGAACTTCCGTCTCTCGGGACAACACACGGATTTTTTATGGAGAATGATTTTAAAATAGTTTTCTCGGAATTTACTTTATCTGCAAACAACAATAATCCGGTTAACATATAAGATGCCGGCACATAACAAGTGCCATCGATTAAATGGTCTTCTAACCAATTATCTTTGGCTAAAGAAAAATTTCGTTCATAAGTAAAATCAGATACTGCACTACCAATAATCTTACCAATATTACCCATTGGAATTTGACGAGTTCGAAATGCCCAAATGTCTAAAGCGTCACAAAGTAAAACAACTGGATGAGATTCATTAGACACTACCTCACTTAAAAATAATGCTTTAGCACTCTGCTCATCCAGCAATGAAATGAGTATTGATCTTAATCTTTGCATGACTATCCGATTTTCAGTCATACCGACAGCATCCCATGGCGCCCAGACTAAACTCGTAATTTTAGTTTCGTGCTCTCGAAATTGATTTGAAAGTTGATCCAACCAGGCATTGGCATAAGCATAAATCGTTTGACCGAAATTACCAAAACTTCCTGCAATCGATGAAAACAGAAATATTTTTTTTGGTTTTATTTTACCTATTAAATTGAGGATATAAGTAGTTGAGTTCAACTTTGTTTCGAGAACCGATGCAAAACTTTTGTCATCAATATTTTCAAATGACTCACTCAACTCGATACCCAGTCCATTAACAACCACATCAACATGGCCAAAATTTTCCACCGCTTCATTTAAAATTAATTGAACGTTGTCTGATTTACGAAGATTTGTAGAAATATATTGGACATCTGGAATAAACTTTCGCAGCTCCTCTATATTAGATAATAAATCCGTATTATTATTTTTGGTTCGTCCGACTATTATAGCACGCCGACAAATTGATTTCTCTCCAGCCGCTTTCAACAATGAATGTGTGATTCCTCGTCCACCGCCCAAGACCAGCCAGTTTTCCTGTGTTTCCATCTTATCAATTTTTTCTGTATGTTCAATTGCTACATACTCACCAATTTGTCGCATACCATTGATGATTCGGATATTGAAATTAAACGGTTGCTGCAATTCAGTTTGACATAATTTATCGAGCTCATCCTTTGAACTTGGCAGTACATCAACGGATAGGTTGCGAAAAAATAATTCATTACTTTCCTGAGCTAACGTATAGAAAAATCCTGACAACGCCTTCCATTTAACAGGTGCAAATTCGTCAACAATTAATATTAAATCGCACTTTCTCTTAATGATTTTTTTCCAAAGTAATTGATAATTAGTAAAAAAAACTTCAGCCCATTTGGCATCATTCCTAAAATCATCACCCCTATTGATATTTTCACCAATGATTCTAATTGATAACACTTCTTCCGTATCAACTAATTCTATTTGATTTTGGAGTTCCAAAAAAAATTGTGCGATGTCTTCTGTAGCCTCTGGCAATCTGATTTCAATCCAATCCCTTGATTCAGTATTTTCATCAGATATAATCTTATCTTCTATCCAGTTTAATGTAAGTCTAGCTGGTTCTCCCTTTCTTTCTAAAAATTCTTTAGGCCGCTCAACTTCAGTTTGCGGATCAGCTAGCAACTGACAAATATCTGCCAAACTTTTGATATCCGACATCGCTGTCGATGCTGACAGTTGTATCTTGTTTTCCTGTGCTACTGTAAATATCAATTCCGCCTTTTTTATGCTATCAATTCCCAGATCCTCCTGCAATCGATTCTGCATTTGAAAGGAAGTTATTTCGTATCCGGTTATAGAAGCGACTCTATTCAGTAGTTTCTGTAAAAAAGGATAATTCTTAAATTCTATTTCATTCTGCTGACTTTCAATACTTAAATCATAAGGAAATAATTTTTCAGTATCGAAAATTACTTTTGAACCATCACTAAAAATTTCACCGACAAATTTTGTCAAAGTTCCCTCAAAACTCATTTCCAAAAAGGAACCACATTGATTTTCAGTCGCTCTTAGAAGTTGATTCGGAAAATCAACTTTAGAGACCAACGATTTAGAAATAAGTTTAGCAATCCATTCTCGCGACGGTTTTACTCCAACATTATTCCAATCATCAACAAATGAATATAACGGTAACGTTGCCGGAAATATTTCAAATTCCTTATCAATAATATTACCATAGGCCACTTTAGAGGCTTCTTCTAGCCATTGTGCGTGATACGGTTGTGGAATTGTTTTTAGGGGTATTGCGCTAATCTTTTCATTTTTCAACAAACGAATAGTTGATTTTTCGAAACCCTTTTTAACAGCTATAACACACTGTTTGGGGCTACATATATTAGCGATCACAATATCCTGATTTTCAGAAATTATATCTCCTACCCTCTCTGCATTTTCAGCAACTGCAATAAGTGATCCTGTTTGAAAAGGCTTGGGACAACCAAGATCTCTAAGATGTAATAGACTCAATAACGTCCTAAATGAAATAATACCCATTGCCACCAGAGCAACTGATTCACCAGCACTGAAGCCAATGCATCCTCTTGGTATTATACCTGAATTTTTAAAACAATCAAAAAGGCCCATCTCGATAACCGCCATGGCAATTATCGAAAGTATAGGTTGATCGTTACTTCTATTTTTACTTTGAAGCCAGGATGAAACTGATTGTATTCCTAGATCATCACAAAACTCATCTGCTATATTTAAATATTTTTGAATCTCTTTAACTTTAGAAATTGCATTCCATTTTTTATAAGCAGGCAAACTTCCTTGTCCTGGAAAAAGCATTACAGGTTGGCTCGTATCAACACCTTCCCATGATTTTAACTTTATTTGATAACTTCCGCAATAGTCACTTTTAATATTAATACATTCCATCTTCGTATCCACTTAATTACCCGTGTTGAATTACTTCAAAAATTGATGCCTTAACAGGCAATCCCAATTGTAATACAGTTTTTTCATCACCGATCAATATAGCACGTAACCCATGACGTTTTACTTTTCTAAATTTAGAATCATAATTTCCTTTTTCTGCTAACAATAAAACTAGTCCCGGCTCAATAGTAAGATTTGCTTGAATCAAACGCAGTGCCACAGGTAATGAAGCGTGTTCCGCATCAAAATTAAAGTTTGCACCTTGAATATTGAAATAATTACAAACGCGTCCGGCGATAACATTATTTAACATACTAGCACCAATATCTTCATTCGGTGCTAAATGGTGTTCACGGCAAGCAGCAACTTTTTTTGAAATTGACTCATCCAATTCCCTCAAGCTTTCTTCTATTTCGGAGTAAATTGATCTAAACGAAAATTGTCTGGCCCTATCCAAGGTCGTACAAGAAGCAGAAACAACTCTCAATTTCTTAAAATCAATATTTTTTGCTAACGGACCTAACTCTGATATTAAATTCATTACAACTTGCAGCGCTGTCCTCTGAAGGTCATCCATATACAAAAATATTTGTTTCGGTAAACGGAATTTTTCACAATCCTCAGCATTAAACTTCAATAACGGTTCTTCAACTATCTTACTTATAACACAATTTCTAAATTTATTAAGTTCTGATTTTTGAGTATTATTAATTTTTGCTCTACCCTCATTTGAATTTTGTTGCTTACTCAACAGACAATGATAATTGATACCGCCAAATCCGAATGAGGATACGCCGAACAAAGCATCCGACTCAGTTTTTATTGTTTGAGTTAATATTCGATCAGTTGTTGCATATTTGTTTACAGAATGAATCTCACCTTCCTGCATAGCTGCTAGTATACGAAGAATACCAATTGCACCAGCGGCTCCTTTTGTGTGACCGAATATAAATTTTGCAGATCCAAAGCTAGTCTTGTTATTGGTAAAGTATTTCGATAAAGATCGTATTTCTGTCTCATCACCAACTTGAGTACCTGTACCATGAGCCTCAATATATTGAACGTTATTTTTATCTGCATTTAAATAACACCGCTCATAGGCCAATAGCTGGCCGTCGACTGATGGTTGAAAAATTCCACTACCAGCCCCATCACTGGAACTACCGATACCCCGAATCACTCCATATATTTTATCGCTGTTTGCTTCGGCGTCATCTAACCTTTTTAGTTCGTATAATACGGCCCCTTCACCTTGTGAAAGTCCGGTTGCAGGATTATCAAATGGACGACTCGCTTTTTCTGCAAGAGCACTCAGTCGAGCAAAAGTAATAAATGATTCCGGACTCAGATTTGCTTCTACTCCGCCTGATATTACAACATCTGCAGAACCACCCTGCAATAAAATGCAAGACTGCTCAATTGCTGCCAACGATGATGCACAAGCAGCATCCACTAACCCACCAAATATTTTTTCTCTTTTTAAGTAACGACGTATAAGATCAATTATCGATGCCGATAACACATCACGTTTGACACGATCAACAGATAGATTTATTCCGCTATGATCTTGCTTAATACGATTGATTGCTTCTTCTTTTAGGTTACTGCTCTCGTTCGCTATCGACTCGATGATCGCCTCCTGTTCTTCAGCCCAAAAGACCGTATCCCTTTCTCTCTCATCACAGTTCATGCCGCCTATCAATACTGCATATTTTGAGTCATCAATAGCTGCGTTCAACGAATGATCAATTTGATCCAGCGCAGCCAGAGTAAGAAGTTCCAAGCGATTTAGATCAGTTCCTAAATCTGAAAAGCGCTTGCATAAAGTATTGATCCGCTCTTCATTAATCGTAGCTCCGTAATGAGTATAAGTTGAATCAGGTGGTGCATCCAGACCTTTCTTATTGGACATATAAATCTCCCCCGGACTGCGCTTGGAAGAAATTTGTTGAATTTGAGTTTCACCATTTTCAATTAGCTTCCTAAAAGAATTAAAGTTTTCTGCTCCAGGCAAATAACAGCCTAAACCGGTAATCGCAATAGGTTGAAATTGATCTATCCTCATTATATTCAAAAATCTTTTACTACGATCCGCGAATACAGTCAATAACGTCTAACCGTGCAGCTTGTCGAGCCGGATAGAAACCAAAAAACAGACCGACTACAGAAGAAACAATCACGCCAATGAGTATAGCATTTCCCGAAATAAAAAATTCCCAGTCAGATGCCCTGGCAACAAAATAAGAGGATAGTACTCCAAAAATAACACCCAATAGTCCTCCCAATAAACAGAGGACAATTGCCTCAACCAAGAACTGTGATTGCACTTCACTTTGACGTGCGCCAATTGCACGGCGAATTCCTATTTCAACTTTACGCTCACTCACTGAAACCAGCATAACGTTCATCACACCGACACCACCAACGAGTAAAAATATCGATCCTATCGCTGCCAACATCAGGGTAAACATTTTCGACTGTTTTTCCATCTGCTTGATTATTGCTTCGGCGGTTTCAACTTCAGTGCGAATATTGTCCAATTGAGATTTATAATAGTTATCAATTTCCTCACGTAGCAAATCCGTTTGCCCGGGCTTATTATTTCTGGCATGCACAACAGCGATAGATTTATTGCCACTTATACGACCAGCAGCCTGCATGGGAATTAGAAAAGCAGTGTTGGCATCAAATCCCATTATACCCCCTTCCGGCATTCTAGCCAAAGTTCCAATGATTGTATAAATACGTTTATCAATCCGAATTTGCTCTCCTATTAATTGCTCCGGACCATACTGCCTCAATTCGTCTGCTACGTTAGCTCCGATAACACAATATTGCGAATTACCATCTGCATCAGAAATAAATCGTCCTTCCTCAACAGTTAGACGATGCACCTGTGCAAGTGATGAGTTTACACCATACATTTGAGTATCAATTTTTTTTCCACGATAAATCGGTTCGCCAAACGCCTCGACAATAGGTGCTGCCATACTGATCATTTCAACTTCATTTTCCATACCATTTACATGTGAGTCGGTCACAACAGGAAATCTACCAGCATCAGAATTTTCCGGATAAAAATTTATTAACAAAAAGTCTGTTCCGAGTGCTTCAAACTGTTTCATCGCCTCTCTCTCGACAAGGGAACCAACTGATATAAGAGCAATGACAGATGCGATACCAATGGTAATTCCCAACAACGCCAGTAGTGTACGCTGCTTTGACGACCACAAACTGTGTACTGCTTCTTTAAATGTGTTCATATATCACGTATTCAATAGATAAAACTTTCCAACCCAAAAAATAGGTTCTCGTATCAGTGACCATAATCATAACCATCACCAAAATTGATTGAAAATTATTAAAAAATTGTAGGGCCTTCGCTTGCGAAGCGCCTCTTCGAGCATGCCATGTCCTCTTACGAGGCATCGAGCAAGCTCGAGCCCTACAGTAAAGAATCGACCTAACCCAAGCCCTACCATTATGAAACCATCGCAGTACATTTTTATAAAATCGATTTTGCTTCGACGCGACATATATTTAATTTCAGATTTATTACGGTTCATTCTTATAATTTTCAGCCGGTAAAATTTTTCCATCTTTCATACGAATTTGTCGCTTACACTGACGAGCCACATTGGCATCGTGAGTGATAATAACAACCGTTATTTTTTCTTCTTCATTCAAACGAATAAACGTATCTAAAATATCCTGCCCCACTCTTGAATCAAGTGCACCTGTTGGTTCATCGGCCAAAATTAGTGATGGGTTTCCAACCAGAGCCCGAGCAATCGCAACTCTTTGTTGCTGTCCACCGGAAAGTTCCTTTGGCTTGTGATGTAAGTGTTCACCCATACCAACTTTTTCTAAATACTCAATAGCCCGATTACGCCGATCACGAGTGCTGACTTTTTGATAGGTCAATGGTAATGCGACATTATTGACAATATCGAGTTTTGGCAGCAGATAAAATTGTTGAAAAACAAAACCAATTTTCCTTCCTCGAATAATAGATAAACGATTATCATCTGCTGCGAGAACACTCTCGTCTTCAAACATGTATTGGCCTTCATCAGGTTTATCCAACAGACCCAAGATATTCATCAGTGTAGATTTTCCACAGCCGGATGTGCCCATTAACGAAACCATTTCTCCGGGAAATATTTCCATCGAAATATTTTTCAGCACCGGCAGTTTTACCGGCCCAAGGTAGTAAGATTTAAAAAGGTTTTCTATTTTTATAACTGAACTCATGGAATCAAATAACCGGGGACAACTTGATCACCCTCTTTTAAACCAGATCGAATTTCAATTCCTTCAAGTGTAGCTTTAATTCTGTTGAGACTAGAGAACGAAATAGACTGAGTGCGTTAGTAATAATATCGGATATAGACGATTCAAGTTGTAACAAATTTTGTTGCTCGTTAATTTTAGCAATTCGATTTGATAAAGTTGAGGCTCCAGGTCCACCTCGGAGCAATGGCTGACTTATGGAAATATTCCAATTTGCATCCCATTCAGGACGGAGAGTCGGATCGAGAGTCTGGGGACTTATTTCTGAATTTCTTCTGGATGCAGCATAGGAAACACCGACATTGGCACCAGTAGGTAAGCGCCAAGTGAGCGAAGGGCCGACTGAAGCGGATTCAGATTGGCGGGTTACTGAATTAGCAACTGTGGCATCTCGATTCCAGGAATTTTGAGAATTTGCTGAAAAATTGATGTCCGGAATAAACTCGTCCATCGCGACATCGAATAAAGTTCTCTGATCGACTCTACCCAATTTTGTCAGCAATGACGTAAGCGAGTATTTGATTGCGTAGTTGACAGCCTTTCGTTCATCCAAAACAAATTCTGATTTATTTTTTTTTGAACCGATCAATTCATCTAATTCTTTTTCAAAAGTTTTACGCCTTTGCTCAATAGTACTTGCAAGTAAAATATCGATTACCTGTTTTTCATTTTGGGTACTACGCTCTTCATTTTGCGCAAATGTTACAGACAAACAGAATTGGGAAATTAAAAATAGTATGGTTAGTCTAATCACGATAATAATCGGTGATTATTCTTAACATTTACTGTTATTTCAATACTTAAATATATTAAGGCTCAGTCCTTCAGACTGCGTGATGGTAATTCATTTTAGACCAGGTGTTTTACACCGGGCTAATATAGATAGCGCCTTCAGCGCATAGGATTATTTAATTAGCACTTTCGATTTTTCATTCAGCGTATTGGATATTGCATTAAAATATTTGGTATTTTCCAGTGATTATCTCATCCGTGTAATTTTCAATTCATTTACACCAACGGTGTTGTCCATAACAGCCCAAGGTGTATCCTTGGGTGTATTAAATCAAATAAAAATCATCGCAGTCTGTAAGACTGCTCTAGTAATTCTATTGATTTTTAAATTACAAAACGTATAAAATAGCATCTATGTCCCAATCATTAAGCAATATTATAGTCCATATCGTATTCAGTACTAAAGACCGGTTCCCATTTATTGATAAAAATATACGCCATAAATTACACGCATATATTTCAACAATTTGTCGAAACCAAAATGCCTATACGCATCGCATAGGGGGTGTTGCCGATCATATTCATATTGCTACAGTTTTACCGAGGACTAAAACAGTGAGTAAACTAGTCGAAGTCGTAAAAAGAGATTCATCAATCTGGATAAAGAAACAAAATTGTCATTATGAAAAATTTTATTGGCAAAAAGGTTACAGTGCATTTTCAGTGAGCCATTCGCAACTAGAGATATTGATTAAATACATTGAGAATCAAGAAAAGCATCATCGAAAGTTAACCTTTCAAGATGAATATCGAAAATTTCTAAATAAGTACAAGGTTGAATTTGATGAGAAGTATATCTGGGATTAAACAAATAATATTTAATATTTAAATTTAAATACGCTTGTTTAGAGCAGTCCTTTAGACAGCAAGATGGTAATCAATTTTAAACCCGGTGTTACACACCGGGCTATTATAGATTACGCCTACAGCGTATTGTATTTTACATTTGATGCATATGATTTTCATTTACACCAACGGTGTTACCCATAATAGCCCAAGGCACATCCTTGGGTGTATTTGATTAATAGAAATTTCGCAGTCTGTAAGACTGCTCTATATTATATTTTTTCCTTTAAAATCGCCAACATTCAGATAAATATCATCACTCATCGTATTTACTAAATGACTGAAACTGTTACATCCGATAACAAAACTTGGCTAGCGCTTGATTATTTTAAATTTGCTACTGCAATTTTGATGGTAGCCAATCATTCGTTTATCTGGTGGCTCTATCCGTGGGGTTATCTTTACACCCATCCGTTTATAGAAAAATATTACTACTATGCTATGCCTTTGGTATTTGGTTCAATGTTGATACCACTCACAGCCGGTGCAAGTTTTCAACGAATCATTGTACATAAAAAACTACAAACTGCTGCAAATAAAAAGACTCTATTTTTTGTAACTTCTCGAATAATCGTCTTATTCTTTTTTGGATACTTCGTTAATATTGCAGCACATGGCTGGGATGGAAATCCATGGCGCTGGCACGTTTTACATTTTATTGGCTTGGCTTATTTGGTTTCAACATTGATTGAGCGATTTTTTGGTATCAAAGGAATTATCGTTCTCACCTTGATCGTTCTGTCTGTCTATCCGTTGACACGTTTGCATGATTTTGAAATTTCAGAGTGGTTGTTAGTTCAAATTTTAATCGGAGACCCATATGGGTCAAATTCATGGAATTTTGTCCCATGGTATGCATTATTTGGTACGGGAATTTTAGTGAGTTATAATTTAGATAAATACAAAAGAATTCCTTTGAATTTTTGCTTCATTGGGCTCACTGCAGTGATAGTAGCTCTAGTGTTGAAAACTCCGGCATTCGCATTCTCAGAAGAGACTGCTTATGGGAACCATATATTTTTACCCCCGTGGAGTGTCGTGCTGCTGACAATTGGCATTGGATTACCAGGAATCTGCCTTTTAGATTTTTTGAAAGACAAATTGCCAAATAAAACTTTTATTCGAGATATTGGAAACAATATACTCATTATCTACACGATAAATATAATATCTGGAAATTATTTAATTAATCTAATTAGAGAATCAGGTCTTCGAGATAATAATAATGAACCTCTCTATACTGCACTTATGGGAATGTTACTATTTGTTATAATAAATATTACAGTTTCAATTGGGTTCACTCATATTCTTAACAAATGGGTACTGAGGAAAAAAATTATTATAAGAGCTAATAAGATATCCCGTAGTAAATAATAGAAAAATATTAAATTCCTGACTTTAGTAAATTATGCTTTTTTAATTTCAAAATCCAAAGATATTCTAGTACCAGACTGAATACGCACCATTTTAATTTTCATATTAACGGAACCACTATTTCCAGATGATTGAAATGCCGTCCAATTGTTCAATGCCATATTTTTTGTAAGAGTTTTAGACCATAGCTTCACATCGTCATTATTGTAGTAATCAACAATTACCTTGATATCATTTGGAAAAAATGCCTTTTAGTAACAGTATTACCTCCAAAACTATCACTATTTTTCATTTTATTTTTTTGCCACATTAATTCTCCATTAAAGTATATTTTAATATTAGCATAACCAACCCCACTGACAATTCCAGACTCAGATCCATGCCAATAAGAATAAGATGCTGACTCTTTGGCTATATCGTCAGAAAAAACATAGTTGGAGAATACCCCAATAATTAATAATGTATTTAAGAGTATTACTACTTTCATTGAGAATATTTTAAGTTTAAAATTCTACCCAAACCCGACCAACTATATTAAGCTCTTCTTAATTCAAAATCCAAACCATAACCAGGATTATGTCGGATTTTTTTCATATAAACTCGTATTCGCACACTACCCCCATTGCCAGAAAAAATAAAAGATTTAGATCTATTATTTTTCATTTCTTTTCTAGAATTTTTTGACCAAAGTTTTTTACCTTTTTTATTATAATAATCGACAAAAAATCTCATGTCATCAGGATAAGTAAGTTTTCTGTTAACAGTTATTCCTCCGATACCCTCCCCTGGTTTAATTTTTTTCATAATATGTAGTAGCATATTTCAGAAACTAATTGGGTCAATATCAATTAGTCTTGAATCAAAATTAGTTGAATTTTATTCTTAAATATTTACACTAAAGAAAGTATTAAATGGAATTATCCAAGACTAACAATATTCTGATCGAAAAATGCAATCCACAACATTACGCAGATGTTGCTAAGATTTACAATGAACATATAGAGCAGGACAACTGCACGATGGATGAAAATAATTACGATGCAACCGGAATCGCAAAATGGATAGAAAATTTTAATGACCGCGAACGATTGTATGTACTTTCAGTAAATAATATTGGTGTTATCGGCTGGGGAATAATTAAGAGATACACGGATCGAGAAGGCTATCGTGCTGCTTGTGAAACTGCTATATTTTTAAAGCAAGATGAACTGGGCAAGGGCTATGGTACTTTTTTTAAAAAGAGAATAATCCAAGAATGTAAAGCTTTAGGCTATCACCATCTAGTCGCAAAAATCTGGGCGTCCAATACAGTTAGTATAGAATACAACAAAAAGCTTGGCTACGAAATTGTCGGCATACAAAAAGAGATTGGTTATAAAAATGGTAAGTGGATCGATATTGCAATTATGCAATATATAATCGATTGATATTGGTCTCTTTAGTTATTTCATTCTTCCAATTTAGGATAATCAATTTCTCCTCCTTTATGAATTTTGAGTTGTGGAAATGGAATATCCCAGCCATGTTTGTTAGCTGCTTCCAATGCCAACTGCTGCAACTTCCAGTGTATTTCAGTCCACTCCGATGCAGCTTCACCAGAAAATCTGCCAATTGTTATAATTCCTAAAGATGAGTCATCGAGAACTTTTAGTTCAATAATTAATTTAACCAAATACTTCCCATAAAATTCTTTTTTGATATCCTCTTCCATACTCGCCCTTAACTTATTAATTATATCATGGTTGACGATATATCTGTACTTGTAATCAATATTGAAAATTACCGGACAAGCAAATGTATTGATAGTAAGATTTCTCGGACTCTTTTTCAAAAACTCACTTACAGTATATGTTTGAAAGCTCCCTCTTACCGTACTGACAGTCACATGCTCTGGTGTTTGAGCAACAATCTCACCATAAACACCATCGCCCATAATAACCCAATCTTTCAATCGCGTGGGAAACCATGCTTCATTTTCATCGTAAGGACGGGAGCGCATGTCAATTAAATCTTTCAATGGAAGTCGAACGGATCCACCAGTAAGCAGTGGATTTACAAGTTCCGTAAAAAGATTCATCGATTCAACTTTAAATGGCACCCCATTATAAATTAATCGTTCCCCCTCTCTAACAGCACCTAGATCAAGTAATAATTTTGCCTGTTCAAAATAACTCGGAAGTGCATTTTTCAATGTCCAAAGTAAGGCAAATATGATAATAATCACTATACCGAGAAGCACCCAATCGGCTGACATATAGAGAACAATCATTAAACCAGAGAGTGAGGCAGCTATAGTAAATACATAATAGAAGACATCCATTAATCTAATATAGAACTGATGCTTCTTGTTTTTATAAATTGAAACTTTTTTACGAATAATGCGATGGATAAAACGAAGTGAGAAAAATATAGCTAACGTTGCACTTAATGATAAAATTAAATTTCTTCCTCTACTACGAAAGAATATTCGTAAAACTTCCTGTGCCGTATTGCCGATACTTTTCTTGGCATTTTCCTTTTCATCCAACTGAAGTTTTACTGCATTATATTTACCGGTAAACTCCTGCTCTTGTTGCTTCCAATATTTATTGAGTTTATTAAGTTCATCACGAAGTTTCTGACTTTGTGCTGACCGGCTGAGTATATCAATATCCTTGATTGCTTCGTTTAGCTTAGGTCTTCTTGATTCAAAGTAACTCAACTCATTACGCAGTCTTTCAATTTCTCTCGGTTCCTCGGTGAGGCTTTTTAATTCAGAAAGAATCGGTGCAATCAAAACATTAACTTCGTCTTGCCACACAGCACCCTCTTTAGGTTCTTCAAAAAATTCATCCGGATCTAAACCGGTAGCAATAATTGTAAACTGAACCTGCAATTCACTCAAACGTCCATTAAGCTCTTTTATCTCACCAGAAATCTTAGATTTTTGTTCTTGAGTATCAACATATTTATGCCTTTCTTCCAGTTGCTGTATTTGCAGGTTGATGACTTGAATTGACTCTAACATGCTATTAAGAGTCGCAATTTTTCCTTTTATTTGAGCAAAAACATGTTTCCCCCCGCCATTTGAACCACCATTTTCTTGTCCCAAAAGAGAATAAGAAAAACAAAGTGCCAAGATCAGAAATCCGAAAAGAGTCCTAAAGCAATCACGTCTATAGTTTTTCACTAAAGTTAAATTATTTAGAAGGTTTAATCTCTTTATTAGTATTAGTTTTAGCCGGTTTTTTCAGCAACTTATTAACGATTCTGATTAGTTTAGATTCTTCCGCGCTCCCGCTTAGTTTTTGATTAGTAGAAACCTTTTCTAAATCGCGTGAATTTATTTTGATTGTTTCATTAATTTCTGTTCCCAAATATTTTACGCCAATTTGAGTAAGAAAAATTAATATTTTTCGATCATCAAATACTTCATTGGTAATAAATTGTACTTTGGTATCCCAAACTTTTGAAAATTCTATGTTTTTGTTATAATGGATTTTGTTATTGTAACCAAAAATTTCTAAAACATGAATAAACTGACTCTCTCCTTTTAATTCTTCAGATCCCTCTTCTTTTGTTGTACTGTATTTCCAGTCAATTACTAAATCTGATTTCCATTTATCTTCTTCCAATCCTTTATTTATAATTAAATCTTTTAATTTTCTACTCACACGATTTGAGATGATAATATCAGTATGACGATAATCCAAGACAATTTCATTATTATTTATTTTAAACTTCTTGGCTGAGAAAGTTTCATCGGCTAAACTCGTTAGAAATAATCGAAAGTCTGTTAAACCTTTTGATTCTGCAACAAGGCCGAGCAATAATGATTGCAATGCTATTATAAGCACTAATTTTAAGAGACTATTATTTTTGTTCATTTTCATATTTGTTATCTTTAATATTATATTATCAGGAATCCATTTTTTGCTGATACTGTAAATTTACTGTGAAGTTTACAAGATTTTTTACTGAGGAATTCTATATTGGCTAATATAAATCAGGCTTATAAATCAGGCTTAATGTGTTTTAGCTCATCTGAAAAACTTTCCCCATGATGCCCTTGAAACCATTTATAAAATGCAGGTATCAAAAGAAGCGTCAACAAAGTAGAACTAATAAGCCCACCAGTTACTACCAATGCAAGAGGCTTTTGTACTTCGCTACCTGTACCTGTTGCCAGCAATAATGGTAACAGACCAAGACCCGTTGTAATTGCTGTCATTAAAACAGGACGCAACCTCCGACATGCTGCTTCAACAGAAGCTTGATTTACATCCATGCCATTTTTACATAATTGGTTTGTAAATGTGATCAGCACTAAACCATTTCCCAATGCTATTCCAAATAACGCTATAAATCCTACCGTTGCCGGAACAGAAAGATTTTCACCGCTTAACCAAAGTGCAGTAATTCCACCGACCATGGCTAACGGAATGTTTAATATGATTAAAATTGAATTCCTGAACGATCCCAAAGCAGCATAAATCATAATAAAAATGAGTAACAGTGTGAGAGGAATTACTACGGCAAATCGCTTGTTTGCCTCTTGTTGGAGTTTATAAGATCCACCCCATGTTGTAAGATAACCGGTTGGCAGATCAACATTTTCAATTATCTCAACCTTTGCCTCTTTAACAAAACTACCAATGTCGCGGCCGGAAACATTGCATTGAATAGCAACGAAACGTTGACTGTGTTCTCGGGTTATCTGTCTTGGTCCAACAACCTCTTCAATTGTTGCAACTTCTCTCAAGGGTATTAAAATCCCGTCAACATTACGGATAATAATTTCTCGAATTGATGCTGCAGAATCACGATAAGATTCAGTATAACGTACAAGAATTTTATAACGACGAATACCTTCAAAGATTTCACCTACTTCAGATCCGCCAATACCTGACTTTATAACACGTTGTATATCACTAACGTTCAAGTTATAACGCGTTGCTGCATCACGATCAATGTGAATAAGCAGTTGTGGCGTGCCAACAACTTGATCAACCTGCACATCCCGTGCACCGTTAACTTTTCCCAAAACTCCGGCAATTTTATCAGCATTTTCAAGAAGCAACTCTAGATCTTCACCAAAAAGTTTTACAGCCAACTCGGCCTGTACTCCTTCCAATAATTCATCAACCGACATTTCAATCGGTTGAGTAAAGTTGACAATTACACCCGGTGGTTCGCCGATAGCATTGCGTACATCCTCTACCATCTGCTCTTGATCAAAGGGAACTCTCCATTCCTCTGCAGGTGTCATAATTAGAAAAAGTTCTGCAGAATTAATAGGATCAGCATGAGCACCGACCTCACCACGACCAATACGCGTTACTACCTTTGTCACTTCAGGCACTTTAAGAATTCGAGATTCAATAACCTGTGTCATATGCCTGGAAGTATTTATCGAAATAGACGGTGCCATTTTTAATTTTACTACAATAGTACCCTCATTAAGTTTGGGAGTAAACTCTGTGCCAAGCTTTGGAAATATCCAAAAACCCAGACCTAATAATAAAACAGAAACAATTACAGCTAACCATCGTTGTCTGACCATAAATGTAACAATCGGTCGGTAAGGATATTGAAGCATGCGAACAATAAAATTTTCTTTAATTTCTCTCTCCGCAGTATCACTTAATTTCTGTTTTGGCTTTTTCATGAAGTAATAAGCAAGAGTAGGCGCAATAATGAGCGAATAAACCAGAGCCCCACTCATGGCCAAGGCAATGGTTTGGGCAAGAGGAGTAAAAGTTTTACCTTCGACACCGGACAATGTAAAAAGAGGTATGAAGACAATTATAATAATTGAAACTGCAAAGCCAACGGGACGTGCCACTTCAGTGCATGATTTTACTAATATTGACAGTTTCGACTCATTTGAATCGGAATTTCGTAGATGTTGATCAACATTATCAACCACAACAATAGCTCCATCAACTAACATGCCAATCGCAATAGCCAATCCACCTAGCGACATCAGGTTTGCTGAAATGCCAAAATAATACATCCCGAGTGTAGCAAATAGTAATGAAAAAGGTAACGCCAATGAAACAACTATCGTGGGACGGAACCCACCCATAAAAACCACAAGCACAATCGCAACAAGTAATATCCCCTGAGTCAGAGCCGATGTCACAGTAGCAATTGCTGCATCAACTAAAGTCTTTTGTTCGTAGTATGGGACAATATGCACTCCTTCAGGAAGACTTCGATTTATTTCAGCAATCTTGTTTTCAACTGATTTAATGACGGTCGAAGCATTAGTACCAAAAAGTTTGATAACTTGTCCGGCGATGACTTCAGACTTACCATCTTTGGTTTGTAGTCCGCGCCGAACTGCCACACCTTCGTAAACTTTTGCAACGTTTCCTAACAATATGGGAATTCCATCATTACTTGCCAATAAAATTGATCGTATATCTTCTACGGTTGTAACCAGCCCGACTGAGCGAACAACATATTCCTCGTTATTACTTTCAATAAATTGAGCACCGACATTAAGATTATTTTTTTCGATTCGCTCAATAACATCAATAACTGTAAATCCATAATGTTCGAGTGCAATTGGGTCAACTTCGACAATAAATTGTTTTTCAAAGCCGCCAATTCCAAGAACCTCGGTTACACCGGGAACATTTTGCAAATTAAACTTTATTACCCAATCCTGAATAGATCGAAGTTCAGTTAGAGAATATTGCCCTGTTGTATCTTCCAAATAATAGAAAAGCACCAGACCCATACCTGTAGAAATCGGACCCATTCCCGGTTCGCCAAACCCATCGGGTATTGCCTCTCTTGCCTCATTCAATCTTTCACTGACCAATTGGCGACAAAAGTAAATATCCATTTTATCTTCGAAATATATATTCACAACTGATAAGCCAAAATTTGAAATTGATCTGACATTAGTAACGCCTGGTAAGCCACTCATTGATGCCTCAACCGGAAAGGTAACAAATTTTTCAATTTCCTCAGGAGCAAGACCTTCAGTCTCAGTAAAGACTTGAACAAGATTGGGAGATACATCAGGAAAAGCATCAACTGGAAGTTTGTCATAGGCCCAATACCCCGCCCCCATCAATAGCAGGGAAAGTGTGATAACTAATAACCGTGAGTGAAGAGAAAATTCAATAAGTTTTTTCATTATATAAATTCCTTAAATTAGTGTGCATGGCCATCGCCAAAATTTTCTTTTTGTAGATCGGCTTTTAGAAAAAATCCCCCTTGCGTAACATACGGCACTCCGGACTTGAGACCGTTACGAATTTCTACATTGTAACTATCTTTCTTACCAACCGTTACTTCTGCTGCTTTAAAACCATCACCGGCTTCCTCCTTCACAAAAATAACTTTTTTATTTTCTATTGTATGCAACGCAGACAGAGGCACTACAACAGGATAATTTTTTTTACTTAAAATCACATTACCTGTAACAAAAGTACCTGGTCGAAAGATGCCTGAAGAATTTTTTAATAAAACACGTGCTAATCCAGTACGGCCAGTCTCATTTATAGTCGATCCAATATAGTTTATTTTACCTTCAATAGACGGATAGTTTTCTCCTGCCGTAATTATAACTTTTTGCCCCATCTGAAACTGTGGTAAATCACGTTGATAAACTTTTAGATCAGCCCAAACAGTTGATGTATCCACTATGGTATAAGCAATTTTTCCCATCTCTAAATTTTCACCAGGTGCAATGTGAACTTGAACAATGGTGCCATCAATCGGGGCATTGAGTTCAAATGCTACAAGTGTTTGAATACTTTCCATTCCAGCTAATAAATCACCCACTCGCACATTATCACCCAGTCGTTTGTGAATTGCTTTGACCACTCCATCAAAGCGTGGACTAACGTGTGCAATTGAGTTTTCATTCATCTGAATTTCACCTAACAATTTCAACTCATCAACAATCACCCCGGATTTTGATTCGCTTATCTGTATATTAAAATCACGAATATCATCTACAGATAAATGGACGAGACCAGCATGTTCGTCATGATTCTCATCACCATGGTCGTTGTGATCATTCTGGTTCGTCTTGCGTTGCTCATCTTTACTATGACCTTCATGGTCTTTGTCCTTCCCGAGATCATCTTGGTCTTTGTCCTTATCATGCACGTCACTATGATTGTCCTTACTATGTTTGTCATAATAATCGTGATCCTTAAACATGCCAGTTTCACCATTGCTAGTAGCAATATTTAAAAACACTGCAGATAGAAATATACTTAGTGTTAAATAATATTTTTTGAGTCTTAGAACTAATCGAAATTTGTTTAAAATATTCATAACTTTTTTTATTCAGATTTATTAATATTAGTAATTGATGTAATTTTAGCCTGAGCCAAAGCATAACGAGAAAGTGCATCGAGATAATCACTTTTTATTTCGAATAAGGTGTTTCTGCTCTCCAACACATTGAGCAAGGTATACAGTCCATTCTTATAACCAGCATCAGTTTCTTCCAGGGTTTGATGCGCTACAGATAGCAACTTTTCACTTATCGTTTTCATTTCTGCATAAGCTGCATTGAGCTGTTGATGTAACGATGCTATAGTGGCTACCAATTTACGCCGGGTTGCTTCTCGCTTTAATTCTACTGAACGAAGCTGTGCACGTGAACTACGAATATTTCCCTGATTCTTATCATATATCGGCCATGGAAATTCTATGCTGGCTACAAAACCAATGTCCCCGTTATTTTCATTAAAGTAACGTCCACCGGCAAAAAATTCGTAATCGGGTGTAGCTTTAGCAATTTCAGACTCAAGAGCTGCTTGCAAATTTCTGGATACTGCTTCGTACCTTTCCATTAATGCTGTTTTAGGCAGTAATGAAAGTATCTCAGAAAGTTTAGGTAAATTGTCTTCGACTCGAACATTACCCAATACTAATAACTTTGTTTCAGGATCCACTCCAATTATAGATGCAAGTTGTATAGCAGAAAAACTTACAGCTGACTCAGCTTTTTGAACTACATATTCCTGTTGCTTTACAGCTAATATAGCCCGTGTCACTTCCACTTTTGGCACCAGTGCTGCACTAAAAAGTTTTGCTGTCTCAATTTCACTGCTCTCGGAAACTTTTAGTAGTGATCGTTGCAATTCCAGTTTTTCTTGAGCAATAAGATGCGATACAAATGCGTGACGTATACTTGATTCAATTTCAACATACCGCAGTCTGTGATCTATATTAATTATATCACGCTTGGACTGAGCATACTCTATACGTTTTTCACGCTTATTGGCAGTTTCAATTAATTGGCTAAACCCAAGTGTTATTTCCATGCCCTTTATCCCACTTTTAGAACCACTGCCCAAAAAATTCTCCACTTCGATTTCAAACATTGGATTCGGCCGAAGACCCACTTGTTCAGCACTACCATTAATAACTTCTATACTAGTGTCATAAATGTTGAGAACAGGATCATTGCGAATCGCAAAGTGCAAAGCGGTATCAAGAGTTAATTGCAAAGGTTCATCTGATTTCGAAGCCTGTATAGACGCAGCTCCAATTACTACTAGCATAGCGAAGAAGATGAAAATTTTTCTCTGTTTTAAATGAATCATGATAATTTTTTTAACTTATGTTTGAAAAAATAATTTATTATACTTATGCAGAATCAATATTGATTGTTTAAATAATTTGCGCACAGTTATGCTTGAAAAAAATCAGGCCCAAATCATCGATATTAAAATAGCAGATTAGTTTGTAAAAATTAATCCATTTTAATGCTCTACTAAGTGAAGTAGAGAAAACTACTAATTGCTACGTAACTCCTATTGGAATATCAAATATGCAAAACAGTAGATCGCATTGCTGCCAGTCTGTCTGGCAGTGCATATTGGTTTGAGGTATAATTTATTGAATTCAATGAATCAACTCTTCGATTCATATGAGAATCGGCAGTAATCAAATCAACAATGATACGGTTTGGAATTTTAAAATCCTGTAAATACTTTGATAGAAGAAATAATTGTTCATCACTTTTTAATTCTAAATCGGTACATTCATTACAATGATCCTTACTGTGAATTGTCGATATTTCTTCAAAATTCTCGTCTTCAGAATGACAACACACTTCAGATTTTTCTGAAGTTAAAATATGACCTACCCCACTATCATGAAGGCATAATACCAAACCTCCCGTTGTTCCTAGAATTATATTCCAGGAAAACAAAAAAATCATTAAAATAGTAACTATAGTTTTTGGCATATCTTAATTTAGATAGTAGTAGTAATAATTTAAGATGAATTGTTTCAAGTTAAATTTAAAGTTTATAAAATTCTTGAAATCTTAAATTATAAATGCAAACGATGTTTTAGGAAATTAGGGTAATACCATCTTTCAATTATCCATCTTGATATGTATTCTAAATATTCTTAATAAGTCATAATAAAAACCAGTCAATAACACGCCTACGAATTGTAGGACTTAATCCCTCTATTATCGTTATTAAATGCTTGTGCATTATGTCGGAGTTAAACTTCATCGCAAGAAAAGGATTACTACTATCTACCTTAAATCTATTGTTGTGAGATATCTTAGAAATTTTTTCTCTGTTGTTACTGCTTGCCATAAATTCAAGAAAAATTGAATAACTTTCCAAAAGACGTCCTACCTCTATAGGTTGTGTTTCAACTAGTGCATCAATCAAACGTGTAAATGGTGGAGAATCGAAAATTTTCAGGAGTGCTTGTATAAAATCATTTTCTCCTCTAGGATGAACTTCCGATAATTTAACTATTGAGATTAGGTTTGAAAAATACCACAACTTCCTACTATGTCTAAGCTTTAGGTTTCTAGTTGACCAGTCTTTATCATCAATATCAATTTTAGCTTTATATTCAATACAAAGAGTTCGATAATACCTCGCAAGGTCGTTGCATAAAGATAGAACATGCCGACCACTTGTACGTTCCTCTTTTGCATATGCTTCAAGAATCTTTTGCCTGATTAGTTTCAGTGAATAACCTCCGCCGACTTGCATACTTTCAGTTAATATTAACACCCTCTTTGTCAATGCTCCACTATCATCCTTAGAGCCACCTATGCTTTCAGCATTTGTTAAGTCATTAATTGAAATACATTTTGTTAAGTCTTCACCTCTTGAGACTTTGATTTTAAGTTTATCTTTTATTAATTCACGTAGCTTTTGATCATGAATTTTAAATAAATTATATATCTGATCGTTATTTAGTATTGGAATCAAATCTAAGTCAGACGATTCCAGTGCTTCACTTCTACCTACTGACCCAACTGCAACAATTGAAACTTGTTCAGTATTAAAATCATTTTTTAATAAGTAGTTTTCTATGAGATCTTTTGCTTCTGTTATAAGTTTATTGCAATTATCATTTGCTCGTTTATAAACGTTAAATGATCTTGGCTTTAAATATGGTTTAAGTTCTTCTAGAGAATTACTACTAGTCATAAAGCAATTTTCTTTGATTTTGTTAACACATTGTTTAGGTTTTCCAATGGAAAATCATCTGATAAAATTCGCTTTCTCATTGGTTCAACTTTATATTCAAGAGGTTGTTTATACCTTTTTAAACTAGTGTCATTTGGAGGCCCATTTTTTAGTACAGTATCAATAATTTCAACTTCAGGTAATTCCAAAGAATCAGTTAAGGTGATTCCATTATAATTGCTGGTTATTACATTAGACCATGATGATTCAAACTTAATAGTCTTAGGATTATTTATAAATTGATTATATATCTTAGCTTTATTACGCCAAAAAGTTAACATAACTTTTGATTTTGTTTTTTCAATAACAGCTGATTCATATAAGTTTTTTAGAATTGATTCTCTAAATTTTTCGGGTTTTGGCACATCGATTTCAAAAACCAATCCAGACCTTCGCATTCCCTCTAAAGAATCAGGAGTTATTGGTGAATTAATGATTTGCCAGATTATTCGCAATTCACCACCTAAAGCGTTTTTGCTTTTATCATATAGCTTTAATAGTATTTCAGCATCAATCCCAATCTGTTGTATAGCTTTTGTTATAGAAAATTGTATATCGAGTTTATTTGAACCAATAATCATCCATTTTCTTAATGTTCTGGAATCAACACCTGTAATGGTAGAAAATGAGCTTTCACCGGTATGTGATAGGGGCCAAGTTGCCAGATCATGAATTAATCCCCATACTACTGCATATTTTTGAGTTTCATGACTTAAATTTAATCCTTTTACAATATCTAATATTAACGCAGCTACAGCCATACTATGATCCGCCCTAGTACCATCCGAAATAATTGAATCATGAGATCGTTTATTATAAATCGGAAAATTGGGAATTCTCATAAATCTAGGAGACAAAATTCCTAAAAAAGTTATATTATTTAATCTATTAAAAGCATTGGAGTTTAACACAGGAAGCGCCAGATCATTAATTTCATGTCTCTGATCGTCAGTCACATAAAGTTCACTTGATTGCTTTAGATCGGACACTGAAATCATAATATATTCTTTTATCAATTTGTTGAAATCTAATAGAATTAATTTTAATTGAATGAAAACTATGCTTTGTTTTGTCAATGAATTTAACTAATATTAGATAATTGTTTTATCAATAACTATTAGTAATATAATTAAATTCTTATATTCGGAAACATATGTAAATTTACAAAAACTAATTTTAAAATCTCTGTTTTCTCAGACAACTTTAATTTGACCACTAGTTTAAAGATTCTGCGCTAAATCATTTCATTCAAATATTGTCCTAATATCCTAGATAGCGCTAAGTATTTGATGTATTACTCAATATTTGGGATAACATCTTTCAGTGCACATTTGCCACTGTTTGATACCATAATAACGGCGACTCCTCCATTTCCTAAATTTTTTTCCAGTTCCAAAGCTTTTTCCTTTTTTACAAAATAGGCTTCAATTCCATATTTAATTTGTAAATGATAATTTGAGTTTACAAAATTTCTATTGCTTATTCTACCCCGAATAAATAATCCGCTCGATGGCTTATCCAATGATATAGAATCATAATTATAAAGATTATCTTTTTCACTTTTTAAACTGACGTAGACAACTTCACCATTGCGCAGACCAAATTCACTTTTTAAATCCTGAGTTTCTATTTGTGAAAATTCATAATTGAGACGAGCGTAATTTCCACGAAACATTGATCGCGGATCAACCGGTAATGTTTTTACTCTGATTTCTTTTCCAGTCCATAAAGGAATTGATGCACTGACGAACTCCCCAACTAAAACTGATAATTGAAACAGAACTGCCAAACAAAGACCAATCGTTATTATATTCTTATTCATTTATTATTATCATTCAACTGATATTTACGCCAGAATTTCGCAGAACATAACAGCAGTGCGGAAAATATCATAAAGAGTATGGCACCCCCAATATAATCACCAATGAGATCTATATAACGTAGTAGTGCTATCAGCAAAATAATCGTCACACCTATGAAGAAATTTTGTGAAACACTATTTTTAATACCATGTGTTATTAACCAAATTCCCCAGCCAATAACGAGTATATTATAACTAACCTGATACAAGATCGCAAACGATCTATCGTTAATTATGATGACTATAAATAATGATAGTATAAATATAAATAATATAATTAGCAGAGGTTGCAATTTATTAGCAGATGTGACTAGCCAAAGTGATAAAGCTATTGTCACTAAAATTACTGCCACCATTGATTTAACATGAAACCAATCAGAATTAATCAGAGAAATCCAAATTTCCTCATAACTTAAAACAATTAACAAAATAAGAAAAAATCGAGTGCACCATGCTGAAAGTAAAGTCCCATAATCCTTAGTTCTGGAACTTGTGTTGTTACCCAACCACACACTGAAAGAATAGAGTAAAATAAAAATAGCTATGCTGATAGCTAAATGTTCACTTGAAAAATCAAAATAGTAATTATCACTCCATATGTATGCTAATGAATATTCCAACCAAATAATGAAACTAAAAATAGTCGCAAAAAATAATATACTATTCTGTTTACCTCTTATTAAAATAGCAGTAGATGTAATAATAAAAATTGGAAATGATGCCGGATAAAATCCCAAATTGGTTTCTGTAAAAAACCATATCAAACTGAGTAGAAGGCTGAATAACATCAGCCAGCAATTTATCAGTAACACGGCAAATGGCAAACTGCCTATAGCCCACCAAAATATTCCATCCGGCATATGTTCGCCCAAATGATAAATCTGAGCGACAAGAATTATTGAGGCTCCATAAAAAATATTTCCTAAAAAAAAAATGCCGGCTGCACTTTTCTCTTCATTTTTTTTATACCTTTGCAAACCCAGTAATTGAATTCCAAGTGTAATAATTATCATGCTCAACATCCGAAGTGCACGTGGAATTTCATCCCAATTATTGCCAATTAATATAATAACAGCTAACCCCATGAAAAGGTATCCCAAACTTAACAATATGAAATATGCGAGCGACCGCCTTTTCGACTGATCATAATCAGCACCATATCTTTGACAGATTTTCTCTGCCTGTTCTTGTGAAATTATTTTATCAGCAACCCACTCTGAGGATTCTTTTGCTAAATCATTTTTTAGCAGTCTGATTAATTTCACGATTTAGCTGCAATTGTTTTAATAAATTCAACCAACGAGGGAATTGCTTCAATCATACTATCACGACAGACTTCATAATGTTCAAGACTCATGCCATATGGATCAGGAATCTCAGGATTTTCAGAGGGTGGTAAAAATTCACGAAATAAATGGACTGGTGTTTTAATATCCGCAAAATAGTGATGAATTGCTGATCGATGAAGTTCTGTCATACCTAAAATTAATAACGACTTTTTGATAATCTCTTCATCGATAACCTGACTGATATGATTGGATATATCGAGACCTACAGCTTCAAGCGCTTTGACAGAATTCAAACTTGGCCCGTCATCATTATATGCTGAAGTTCCAGCAGAAATTACGCTTATAGATTTTAGTGGCTCAGACTCTTTATACAAAGCATGTTGAAGTAATTTCTCAGCCATCGGGCTGCGACAAATATTCGCTGTACAAAGACAAGTTATAATTTTAGGTTCTTCTGACATTAACAATATTCATGTAGAATTTTCATCTGGTTTTAGTCAACCCATAATTAAATTTTGTATATGACAGACCAATGATAAAAATAATCCTGTTTTATGGAATGAAGGCTACTGATTTCAAATACATCAATATTATTTTACAAAATCAATATTTGGTATTTTTAATTTTTAAAATTACTGAGTCCCAAAAACTTTTTTCAACAAGTCCGTAGTTTGCTTAACCGGATCATTTCGAATAGCTGATTCCTCTTTGGCTAAGTATGAAAATATTCCATCCATTGCTTTTTGAACAACATGGTCTGTTAAATTTGTATCGATATCAGGAACAAATGGCAATTTATTATACTTATCCATAACGTTGCTATATGCTTTAATAGCGCCAACATTTGACAGGCTCTGCTCAACAATAGGGTGCATTTCACTGCTTAAAGATTGAGACATTTTTTCCTTAAAATACTCAGTAGCGGAATCTTCAGACCCTTTGTAAATGCCCATAATATCATCAAACGTCATTTCTTTAATGGATTGCTTAAAGAGTTCTTTTGCTTTCGGAGTCGCGGCTTCAGCAGCTCTGTTTAGTTTGACTTCAAGGTCATCGACTAATTGAGACATCCCTAATTTTGAGAGCATTTTCTTCACTTTGCTCAGTTCATTAGGTAATGGAATGCGAACATTAGAATCAGCGTTAAAACCATTAACTGCTCCTAACTTTTCAACCACAGTTTCAGAACCAATACGAAGTGCTTCCTTAAATGCAGCTCCAATTTCATCTGAACTGAGATTATCAGATGTTCTGTTTACTTTTTGTGATTTAAAAATATTGATCGCTTTCTGCCACCATTTACCTTCTGCCAACACTGAATTATATGAAAATAATAAAATGATGAGAGCTACTGATAATCTGAAATTGTATTTTATCATAATGAAATCTTCTTTTTAAATTGAACATTACTCAAGTGTTTAAAATGTTCATCCTGTGTCCATAAAATCGCATTATATCTTTTTGCAATTGTATATATTATGGAATCTGCCAACGCTAATTTTTCTTTAAATCCAAGTGCTGCAGCTTCGATTGATAATTCAAAATCCAAATCAATAATTTTACCGAGCTGCATAGCTGTTACAGCATGAAATGCATCGTTTTCATCTCTTTCTCGAAGGATCACTTTAAATACTTCATAAATACAAATTGATGGAACTAACAATAATTCAATATCCTCAATCGGTTTAGAAAAATATTTAGCATTCGGTTCATTTGCCAAATAAGCTAACCATGCTGATGAATCAACTATATTCACAATCGATCACGCTCTCTTTTAAAATCTGTGTTAATTCCTTTCAAGTAGCCTCGCATTTTTTTCATCTCTTGTAGGGGTATAATTTCGATTCTCCCTTGATAATTAATCATCCGAACTTTCTCCCCAGATTTAAGCCCGAGTTCCTGCCGAATTTTCTGGGGGATAACTACTTGAAATTTTGGTGATATTGTAACAGTTTCCATGCGTATTACAGTATTACGATCGATAGTTTTGTCAATTTTAAATTATGAGCAAATTAAGGTTATATATTATCAGATTCTAATAAAAACTCCTCAGCTTAATATTATAGTTCAATCTCATAAAGCTTATCAATGTCTCGAAAGGCTAAGAATAATCAATTTTACTATAAGCATGTTCAGCTAAATTTAAAAAGACCCAACAGTTGATGACGAATCTATATGCTTTAAGCGAAGGCTGTTGCTGAATGCCTTGTAAAAAGACTTGGGCTGGAAAGAGAAAGGCGCTTCGCAAGCGAAGGCCCTACAATTTCTTGATCTTTATTAATCGTAATTGGACGAAATTAATTCTTGTCACAGAAGAG
>JAJFLR010000043.1 GCA_021772565.1 Opitutales bacterium
AATTACCAGAAAACTTCTAGTTTACCAGCAGCAATACCTACATGCACTTCAACTTGATGAGTCTATCTTTACAACTCCGCCATGATTACGGTTATAATAAATAAGAAAAAACGAATAAAAATACTAAGGAATGTGTGTTAAAACATAATAAGAAATTTATTATTATTGATAAACTTGATCATTCTTCAGCCTCAAGAATTGCTACTGGTGTAATCAATCCAATATCCGGTCAAAGATTAGTCCCAAATTGGAGACTTAATAAATTATGTCCATTTGCACAAAAATACTACGCTGAAATAGAAGATAATTTTAGGGAAATTTTTTTCAATAAACTATCAATCATTAAATTAACTAATAATAAAATTGATCTAGAAAAATTAAAAAAACTAAAAGTCAGCAATGAATATTCAAAATATTTAATCAATACTGAATGCAGGATTATTTATGATAAAATTTTAAATTCTAATTTTGAATCATCAGAAATATTGGGTTCACATTGTGATACAACAACGTTGCTGGATATATTGGCTAACGAGTTCAAAAAAAATAGAATTTTTAAGGCAGATAATTTTTATTACGAAAATTTGATATTAGATAAAGGTAAAGTTTGTTGGAAAAATTTTAAAGCTTCAAATATAGTTTTTTGTGAAGGCCCGCGTGCTGTGAATAATCCTTGGTTTTCAAAATTACCTTTCGAAAATTCAAAAGGCGAAGTTCTTACTTTGAGACTGAAAGGCAAAAAACATTTATCTATAAAAAGTACACTATTCAAAAATGGCAAATGGTTGATGCCAGTTGCTGAACAGAAGTTTATGGCTGGTTCTACATACTGTAGAGATTTTTTGGATAATAAAGTAACTAATGATGCTAGAACTGAAATAATTAATGGGGTAGAGAAATTTTGCTGCTTAAATTTTGCTGTAGTTTTACAACAGGCAGCAATTCGACCAACAGTTAAAGATCATTTACCTATAATAGGGTCACATAAACTTCATTCTCAAATATCAATATTCAATGGATTAGCATCGAAAGGAGTTTATTTTGCTCCTTATTGTGCTGTTCAATTAGCCAATAATTTAATTTATGGAAATTCAGTTGAACGCGCATTAGATGTTAATAGATTTATCTACTAAAGGATTTTCTGAAACGATAAAAATTATCATTGGTTTATTTCCATTGAGTTTACTCTTAAACAGTTAATAGTAATAAAAAAAATAGCATCTAACTTTTTATAAATTAATTATCCAAGTATGAAAATTTTGACTGCTGTATGAATGAATTAAACTTAAATAATGTTTTTACTAATCAGTTAGCAGAAATTCCAGTAATTGACTTTTTTGTAAATATTGTATTGGCAGCTGTGCTGTCTGCTATCTTATCTGTAATTTATACTAAGTTTGGAAATTCACTTTCAAATAGAAACCAGTTTTCTAGAAATTTTATATTACTTTGTATGACAACTACGTTAATAATTACCGTGGTTAAATCATCTCTTGCACTATCACTGGGACTAGTTGGCGCGTTATCGATTGTTAGATTCAGAGCCCCAATTAAAGAGCCTGAAGAGCTCGCGTATTTATTTTTAACCATAGCAATTGGATTGGGGTTAGGCGCAGATCAAAGATTTATTACTATAACTGCATTTACCATTATTTGTATGGTCATTTTTTTAATTTCAAAAGGATGGAATAAAAAGGAATTTCAGAATATGTACCTAACTGTTTCCTGGGATAATTCTGATGAAGTTGGTAAAAAATTAAAATTAGATAATGTAGTGAAAGTGTTGTCTAGTCACTCTAAAAAATTTAATATTAAAAGACTGGAAAACAACCAGACTAGTAACAATATAACATGTTGTATAAATTATGTAGATTTTGATTCACTAAACAAAAGCATAGAAGAATTAAAACAGTTAGAATCAAGTCTATCCGTGATATTTATCGATAATGTTCCAGTCTATTAGATTAGTTTTTTATGTGTTCAGAAACTGACCTAAACTATAATGTAATTCTTTCAAATACTGATAATTTTGAAAGTGGAATTCGATCTTGTATTTCTGACGAGTTGCGATTCGAGCGAAAGTTTTTTGTGAAAGATCTATCACTGGAAGCAGTTGATTTAATTGTTAAAATCTGCCCATTTGGATTTTACGAAATTCACCAACCACGCTATGTAAATAGTATCTACTTTGATACGCATAATTTGACATTTATGAATGATAATATCTCTGGAATTTCTAATAGAAAAAAATTAAGAATTCGTTGGTATGGAGATGCTGAAGGTTTAATTAAGGAGTCTGTGCTTGAAATAAAATTAAAGGATGGACTTGCTGGTTACAAAAAGAGATTTCTTTTACCGCAGTTTAATATTGATGAAGAATTAACTGATAACCGTCTATCTAAAATATTATATTCCTCAATCAATAATCGCCGACTGAATATTGAACTACAATCAGTAATTCCTGTACTGATATGTAGATATTGTAGGCGGTATTATCAAAGTAGCGATAATCAGTTTAGAATAACTATAGACAAAAATATTAATTATCAGCTTATATTAGGGCAGAAAATATTGGGGTCATCTATCTCTGAGAATATTACTGATATTGTCGTTGAACTAAAATATCCACCTGAACTTGATAAGCTGGCAGCAGTTATTTCAAATAATTTTCCATTTCGTATGACTAAAAATTCTAAATATATTTCAGGCTTGGAGCGGTTCACATATTTAAACTTTTAATGAGATTAATTGTTAACTGGTTGTAGTAGTTTTTTGGCTAATGACTAAAAGCCAAATATTTTTTTTATTATAGAAAAAAATGATTTATCTGATTTTTCAGTCGTGGATTTATCAGGTTGTGTAGATTTTCCATTTTCAGTAATAGTCTGACTACTTTCATTACTAGTAGAATTATTGCCGGATTTTTTGTATTCATCTTTTATGACGTTAGATTGACTATTATCATTAGTAACATTTTTGCTCGCTGCATCATTATCTAAAACGGTAGTACTGTTGGAATTGGAATGTTTATTATCATTTTTAATGCTTGGCAATTTTGAGATCCCGTCAGTCACTAAATTTTCATTATCAATGCTATTATTAAATGAATCGTAAGAAAAATTAATTAATTCAATTTTACTCTCCTTAAGAACTGATCTTGTTTCTGTAGCATCACTTAATATTTTTCTTAATTCATTAATTTTAATATCAGCTGTATTTTTATTATTTGTAGGGCCAAAATAGTAAATTAAATTTACGTGTTCATACATAATATAATATCCCTCTGTATCTGGAATGCTCCCAGTAATGTCGATTCCTGGATTCTTAATGCTAAATTCTTTCGCACTCATCTGCCCAGAATCGGTTATTGATTCAATTGGTAGTACTAACGTTTTCCCGCGGGTATTTAACGCTAAAAATAAAAATAATAGCCAACAACAATTTTTTTTCATAATATATTCTAGTGATTATTAAATTAACTTAGTTCATTCGTAGTGAAGTTTTGTTTAAGATATTGCATTAATGCACTTAATGCGTGCTGAATATAATCAATTCTAATTTCAGTAGCCCTACGATTGAAAATTTTATTTTTAAAATCATCTAATGGCAATTTTTTTGAAATTGCACAGGGAAATGCTCCTGTATATTCACCTTTTTTAATTTGAGCATTTATTAAGAACGAAATACCTAAGTTAATAGAATTTAATAAATTCTTCGAGAAATCGTGGTTTTCAGGAATGTATGATGCAGTTGCTATAAGTCCTTCCAATCTTGTGGCAGTTGGAGTTATTCGTCCATCATTTACAAATCCACCAATAAACTCCTTTTTATTATGGTAAACTATTTGTTCGCTTATGATTTTGTTGCAAATTTGAATAGCATGATCAGTGAATTTTTTGGTCGGAAATTTTATTTTATTTTTATTGTTTATTTCAATTAATTTTTCAGTAGCTAAGAGCGCCCAATGGTCTGCAGGTACATCTACTTGGTTTTGACGGCTAAGTGCCAAGTAAGAAAGTGCGGCATTTGCTGAATTAAACCAAGTGTCATCAGAATCTATTTCGAACAACATCAGTTGCCCCAAAGCAGCTTCTCCTGGATAGTAGAGCGATGTCCAACTATCCTGTTTTCCTCCTTCCTCTGGTATATACTTGCTGAAAAAACTACCATCATCTTTTTGCATATGCACTATAAATCTCCCGATTTTTCTTAATTCAGAAATAGATATAAAATCAGTAAAAAATTTATTAATATATGTAAATGCTACTAATGCTAATCCTGAACCACCTAATTTTGCTTCTACTTTTACCTTATCATCTTTATTAGCACTTGTGGACCAAATTGCTAATTTATCATATCCCTTAGGTAGTGGAGATAGGTGGTTGTACCTAAGGAAGTTACCACTATTGCTAATTTTTTTTTCTAAATCTGAACTAGGATAAAGTTCATTATATTGGCACAATGAATAAATAGATCCGGCATGCCTTAATAAATTGTATGATTTTTTTAGCTTAATTTTTGAATTCATATTAATTCTATAAATATAGCTACCATTTGTTTTTATCATTTTAGCCAAATAATTTGCTGATCTATTTATTGTCTGAATTAATTCTAATTTTTTTATTTTATTCATTTATTTTCCTTATAATTATGGTATATAAAGTATCCACAATGAGTATTTATTACTATAAAAGTGAAATTATTAACTTAAATAAAAAAATAATTTGGATAAAGAGTAAAAACAAAGCTAAATCTTTCAAAAAAACTTGAAAATTCTGAAAATTCTGTAAAATTAACTTATTAATACTGAAATTAGATATTTATTTGATGTCTATTGAGGTAAAACCACTAATAAATACTTGCAAATATTATTAAAAAACATACTTATAAAATTATGAAAAAATCAACTTATAAAATGAGCACTAAAATATTATCCCTAGTTTTATTTTTATTTGGGCTATTACCCTTATCAATTTATGCGGCTAATAATTCTACGATTGATGACAATGGAGATTATACCCGCGATGATGAATTTTTTACCGAAGTTAGGAGTTTAACCAACGGCTACCGCTACGACGACGACGATGATGGCAAAGACGGAGATGACGACGATGGTAAAGACGGAGACGATGATGACGATGCTACCGGAGACGATGACGACGATGCTACCGGAGACGATGATGATGATGACGACGATGGTAAAGACGGAGACGATGACGACGACGATGCTACCGGAGACGACGATGATGATGACGATGGTAAAGACGGAGACGATGACGACGATGCTACCGGAGACGACGATGATGATGACGACGATGGTAAAGACGGAGACGATGACGACGACGATGCTACCGGAGACGACGACGATGATGATGACGATGGTAAAGACGGAGACGATGATGATGATACCGGAGGTGGAGGAGACGATGATACTGATGGTGGAGACGACGATGATGATGACGACGATGGCAAAGACGGCGACGATGATGACGACGATGGCAAAGACGGAGACGATGACGACGATGCTACCGGAGACGACGACGATGATGATGACGACGATGGTAAAGACGGAGACGATGACGACGACGATGCTACCGGAGACGACGATGATGATGACGATGGCAAAGACGGCGACGATGATGACGACGATGCTACCGGAGACGATGATGATGACGACGATGGCAAAGACGGAGACGATGATGATGATGATACCGGAGGTGGAGGAGACGATGATACTGATGGTGGAGACGACGATGATGATGATGACGACGATGGCAAAGACGGCGACGATGATGACGACGATGCTACCGGAGACGATGATGATGATGATGACGACGATGGTAAAGACGGCGACGATGACGACGACGATGCTACCGGAGACGACGATGATGATGATGACGATGGCAAAGACGGAGATGATGACGACGATGCTACCGGAGACGATGATGATGACGACGATGGCAAAGACGGCGACGATGATGACGACGATGCTACCGGAGACGATGATGATGATGACGACGATGGCAAAGACGGCGACGATGATGACGACGATGCTACCGGAGACGACGATGCTACCGGAGACGATGATGATGATGACGACGATGGCAAAGACGGCGACGATGACGATGACGATCTAGACTTGGATGATGATGGCAAAGATGATACTGATGACTTGGATGCTGATGGCAAAGACGATGATGATCTTGATGCTGATGGCAAAGATGATGATATGGATGATGGAACTGATGATGGTGGAGGAGGTGATGATGATGGATCTTCTATACCATTTGGGTTCGACCCGAGTCTTGGTTTAGGACTACTTGGACTTTATGGATATTGGAAAATTAGGCGTAGAAAAAATAGTTCAAAATCTATATCTTAAAAATTTTTAACAAATAACAAGTTTGGGATATTAATAATATCCCGATGAAACAACGCCACGTTGACAAAGAGACGTGGCGTTGTTTTTTTATGTGTTACAAGTCATATAAAAATTTAATTATACAGCATGAACAATTCGAACATAGATGATGATGACGATGATCTAATGCTAGATGCTGAAGCAGCTTTAAAAGCAGAGATAGGTTCAATTCCACTTAGTTGGAGAATAAGATCCTTTTTTGAAAGATTGGTCAGTAAGGTCTGGTTAGCTGAAGCAACCGAAGAGACTGCTGCATCTTTTAGACCACTGTTACCACTGGCTGGTTGGGGGTTTCTTGTTTTTACGATTATTAAATTAATATTAATCATATTGCCCATGGATTTGATGGATATCGAATGGGAATTTGAAACACTCGAAAAAATAGTGGATCAATCAATTTATATTTTACTGTCCTTTGTTTGTATACTTTCTTTGAAGCCAGGTGAAATTAATTATTTTTATTTGTGTATTTTACACTATTCAACATGGGTTTGTTTTTTATTAGGTGTCATATTTTTGCTCACAGCACCTCTAGGGATAGTTGATACTACAAAAATTTATAAAGATCTTGATAAAGATAGTTTGCGTGAAATAAATGATCAACATGATTACTTTAAAAAAATTCACTTAAAGATAAACGAAAGTAAAAAAGTAAGTACTTTAAAAAAAATAGCTAAAAGGGTAAAATCATCAAGTGCAATCAAGATTCGTCTAAAATTAAAATCAAAACAAAGGATTGATGAATTAAAAATGTGGCTAGTGCAAAGAGCTAGAAGATATGAAAAAATACGAATTAATGAAATTAAAAAAGATCTTTACCAAGATAAAAAAGAATTGCTGGAGACAAGTGCGAAATTCAATATCGGTCTCATAGTTTTAGGTATACTTTTTATCGGGGTCTGGTCCAGAACAGGTTGGATTAGGGGAAGTTTTCGTAATATTGGGTCTTTATCGCGTCGCGATGATGAATAATGAGAAAGTCATTCTATAATAAAATATTTTAGCATGAGTAGTAGTAGTTTAACTGATGGTAAAATAATCGTTACTGGTGGTGCTGGTTTTATTGGTAGTGCAATAGTATGGGCATTAAATCAACGAGGCATTGAAAATATACTTGTTTCTGATTATCTAGATAAGAGCCAGAAATTCAAAAATCTAACTGCCCTAAGATTTGATGATTATATAGAGGCAGATGTGTTATTAAACAAAATTAATAATCAAGCATCTTCTCTTGATGATATTAAATATGTGTTTCATCTGGGTGCTTGTTCTTCAACAACTGAGTTGGATGCTCGTTATTTAATTCAAAATAATTATGAGTACACAAAGAGTATTTCTAACTGGACACTAAATCATACCAACGCTCGATTCATTTACGCGTCTTCGGCTGCAACTTATGGTGATGGTACTAATGGAATGATTGATAGTGAAGAAATAATTGATGATCTAAGACCTCTGAACATGTATGCTTATTCCAAACAACTATTTGATCTTTATGCTAAGAAAAACAGATTTCTCAATAAAATTGTTGGCATAAAATATTTTAACATATTTGGTCCAAATGAGTATCATAAAGATGATATGAGAAGTGTTGTTAATAAGGCATTTCATCAAATAAAATCTAATGGATCAGTTCAATTGTTTAAAAGTTACAATTCTGAATATAATGATGGTGAGCAGATGAGAGATTTTTTGTATGTTAAAGATGCTGTCAACATGACTTTATACTTAGCTGAGGAAGCTAACGCAAACGGGCTTTATAATTTAGGTAGTGGTGATGCTAGAACTTGGAAAGATTTGGTTATACCAATTTTTGAAACAGTAGGTATGAAAACTAATATAGAGTTTATCGACATGCCTGAGTCTTTGAAATTAAAATATCAGTATTATACTTGTGCAAATATTTCTAAGATAAAAAAATTGGGTTACAAATGCGAAATTACGCCACTGAATAATGCGGTTAGTGATTATGTGAAAAATTATCTGATGAAGGATAAGTATCTTGATGTTTAGATAATTTTACTTTTCGGATTATTTGCATTACTTTATTCCAAAAATTTTTTCTATTATAATATATCTTTGCTAATTATTTAATACGTTGTTTAGTTTTATTATTTGAAAATTATATTAATCCGCATTAATAAATACTAACTCCCTGTTAATTTTATTAATAAAGTCACTTTTAAAATAATTCTTTAAATTAGATAAGATAAAAGTTGAAATATAAATTTAGTGATACTGGGATAATATTTTCAGATTAATTTTAATGATGATTTCAGAAGAACAAAAGCTTAAGCATAAACGTTATTCGAGAATTAAACGAATTAAATGGTTGCTTCGTCCACTGCCCAGAAAATCCAATCTGCATCGTTATCCATTTCTTAAATTTTTTGCAATTGGAGCGCGTAAAAGAGCTTATCTTTGGTCATTCAGAGTTGAAGATGTTATTCCATCCTTATATGTAGGCTGGATATTGACATTTCTGCCATTATATGGGATGCAACTTCCATTAGCATTAGGAGCAGCTTTAATTCTTAGATCAAATTTACCTGTAATTGTTGGATTAGTCATGATTTCTAACCCTTTGACAGTACCTTTGATTTACTGGTTGGCCTATTATACTGGGAATCTATTATTAGAAATGTTTGTAGCTTTAAAGGGAGGTATTGATGTTAATACAATAACTGTATCTCCAACAGGTATTAGAAAAGGTGTTCACTGGTTTTTATCAATGGTACTTGGCGGTTCACTTATTGGATATGTCGCAGCTGTTATTTCTAGTGTCATTTATCGAATGGCAGCCGCTAGAGCTGAGAGTACATTATTTAAGATTAGAGAAAATAAAATAAAAGATACATCATTAACTAAATTAAATAAAAATGTATCCAACGATTTGAAGGTTTCAGATATTACGTGAGAATAACTACCAATTCTATTTATAGATATGATATTTTCGACTAATTGATTTAAATACTTTTGATTTTTGTTTCCAGATATCGATAAATTTTTTTACATTAACATTTTTGCCGTATCTTGATATTTCATTCCACCATTGAGTCGACCCAACATGTTTATTAAATAATCTAGCCTTATTTTCACTTAATGTTGCGAAAGGATTTTGTTGATTGAGTGTGCAGGAAAGTTGCATCATGTAGATGCTTAATTCTGTCGGATTGAGTGCATTCCAATCTTCAACTTTTACAAATACGCCTCTGTCATATCTTCCATTTTTATTTTTTATTTTTATTAACTTATAATCTAATCCAGGAATATTTTTATTAACTAATATATTTTTAAGATCACTGGGGGATACATCTGGAAATGAAAGAAGTCTAAATGGAAATCGTGTGCCATACCCATGCTTAAATCCGCCAACTTGGGCTCCCAGTCCTGTCATGGCATATCCCATAGCTGCTGATACGTTTGGTATTGCTGGTGATGTAGGAATCCATTTTAAACCGGTATCGGGCCACATCATGTCTCTTTTCCAATATTTCATGGGGACAATTGTGAGCTTACCTTTTTTCTGAGTTCTAATATCTAAGTTCATTCGGCCAGGAACATTTTTAGCCATTTTGGCTAGTTCGCCAATTGTTAGTCCATGAACATATGGAACTCGAAATGAGCCGACATAACTCATCCATTGTTTATCTAAATTAGGGCCGTCAACCTTTAATCCTCCTAGTGGATTGGGTCTATCAAGTACAACTACTTCAACGTTATGCTTAAAGCATTCTTCCATGGCATATAACATTGCGCTAACATAAGTATACGAGCGAACACCGATGTCTTGTAGATCAATTACGAGGACATCAATTTTACTCAACATTTTAGCTGTTGGTCGTCTGTATTTCCCGTAGAGCGAATAAACTGGTAGTCGAGTTTTATTATCAATCCGATTGTCTACGGGTTCGTTAGCTTTTTCGTCACCATAAATTCCGTGCTCCGGCCCAAATAGCGCTACTAGATTTACTTTCCGACTTTTTTTTAATATTTCTACTGTGCTTATTCCTTTACCATTAACACCGGCTGGATGAGTCAAAAGTCCGACTCTTTTTCCAATGAGAGGCTTGAAACGTAATCTCTCTAAGACATCTATGCCCAATAAAATTTTACTTTGCTGTTTTGAATTAGCATTATTTTTTGCAATAACCTTAGTATTTAATCCAAATCCAATTATAAAAATTGAAAACAAAAAAATTACTGCATATCGAAGTCTATAATAATATTTTATCATTCAACTCCCGCAACAGATGCTAATATTTTTTCTGATGCCTTTATGCCGTTTTCAAACATTCCCAGATGAAAGTTTTCATTTGGCGCATGTAAATTATTTTCAGGAGTAAACATTCCGATCATCAAAGAATCCAGGCCAACAACATTTTTTAAATCAGCAATTATTGGTATGCTGCCACCTTCACGAAGATAGAGTGGTGCATTTCCAAACGCATCGCTGATTGCTGTATCTGCTGCCAAGAATGCTTTTGCGAGTGATGAATTTATATTTGGTGAATCAGACTTGTTGGGTGGTGTAACTATGTACGGTGCTCCACAATGACCAGTATCAATTTTTAAACTAACATGTTTGGGGCATCGTTCCTTTATTGCTGCAATAACTAATTGCTGAATTTTTTTTGGTTCCTGGTTTGGAATTATGCGACAGCTTATTTTAACAAACGCTTTGCTAGGTATGACGGTTTTTGTACCTTCACCTTGATAGCCACCACCAATTCCATTAAACTCCAATGTCGGCTCGACGCGCGTTGCTAAATATGGACTCTGATCATTTACAGTATAAAAATATTTTAAGCCCAAAAATTTTGCATAGTCATCTTCATTTTTATTGAGTTTGGCGATTTCTTCACTCTCCCATTTTGTGACTGGTAGGACGTCATCATAAAATCCAGATATCTTCACTTTTTTATTTTCATCGTGCAAAGTAGAACAGATATCAGCCAATGCCTTTATCGGATTTAATAAAACTCCCCCGTGTATCCCGGAGTGTAAATCCATTTTTGGGCCGGTAATTTCAGCATTCACACAGACAACACCGCGTAATCCAGTAGTTATGGCTATTTGATCATGATTTGGACTCAATGTGTCTGAAAGTAAAACAAAATCTCCGTTTAGTTCATTGCGATATTCATCTAAAAATCCTTGGAAACTTGGACTGCCAATTTCTTCTTCGCCTTCGATTAAAAAAGTTATCCGTAATGGTAGATTTGGATGCTTTTCTAAAAGTCTGGCAACCGCAGCAATATGTACGAGTAAAGGGCCTTTATTATCAGCGACACCTCTACCATAAATATAGCCATTTCTAATTTCTGGTTCAAAAGGTGAACTCTGCCAAAGATCAAGTGGATCTGCAGGTTGGACATCATAGTGACCATAAATAATGACGTGCGGCCAACTGCTTTCTCCGTCGCGTTTTGCTAAAATTATTGGATGCAGTGGTGTATGAATAATATCAATTTCAAATCCAATATTTTTTAGAAGATTGCTGACATAAGCTCTTGCGCCATCCATACCATTCTTAAATGAAGAATCTGTTGAAACACTGGGAAACTTTACGTATTCTTTTATAGCTTCAACTGGATCAAACATAATTTTGACTGCTATGAAATTTTAAAAGATCGAGGCAATAATTTTTTAGAGAATAATTAATAATGTCTTAAATTTATTATTCTTTAACTGATTCCAAAAATTTTATGTCTTTTTGATATTCATACTCAGCTACAGCCTTTGGCATAATTTCATTTAATCTATCGATTCGATTATCATGTGACGGATGTGTTGAGAAAAATTCCGGAGGAGTTGACTGCCCTTGCGAAGCTATATCCATGTTTTGCCAAAATGTGACTGCTCTTCGTGGATCATATCCTGCACGTGCGGCATACATTAACCCAACATGATCGGCTTCAGATTCTTGTTTTCTGTTAAATCCTAACGAGCCCAATGTAGAGCCAATTCCGTAAACTTGCATTACTACATTGCCTGCTTGCGAGCTCATTTGACCCGCTACAGTTCCGAGTATAGCTCTACCGCCTTGTTTAATATATTCTTGAGAAAATCTTTCATTGACATGCTTAGATCCAACATGAGCAATTTCATGTCCCATAACGATTGCTAAATCATCATCATTTTCAATTACATCAAACATACCGGTAAAGACGCCAACTTTTCCTCCTGCCATGGCAAAGGCATTTATTTGTGGACTTTCAAAAACTACAAATTCCCAATCTGCATCTGGTATATCATCGGCAGCGGCTGCCGCAATTCGTTGACCTACTCTTTGAACAATGGCGTTATATTTTTTATTATAAGAGACACCGGTTTGCGCTTTCATCTCATCAAATTGTTGAACACTCATTTGAATCACCTTTTCGTCAGAAACCAAACTGAGTGCTGATCTACCTGTCACCGGAACAGTATGACAACTTGAGATAACTAAAGTTATCAATAATATAATTGGTAGGATAAAAATAGGCTTATTCATGATTATATTTCTAAATTTATATTTTATTATATGTCTGATATAGGACACATTGATTCAAAAAAAGTATTCTAAATTTTCTGATTGAATATCAATTTAATCAGAAAATTAAAATAAAACAACCACTATAATTATTCCGGATCTAATTCATTTAGAATATCGGAAATAGACAATATCAATTTTGGAATATCTGATTGAATAGTGTTCCAAACGATCTCAAAATCTAAACCAAAATATCCATGGATTAAATGATCTCTGGTTCCTGAAATATCTCTCCATGGGATTGAACTATATTTATGCTTAATTGAATCAGGTAAATTTTTGACTGCCTCTCCAATCACTACAAGTTTTCTAATAACAGCACTTAATGTTTTCTCATCATTTACAAATGTTTCATAATCTAACCCTTTTACAAACTCTAAAATATATTCTGAAGATTTAAATATATCATGTAAGAAAAGTTCTGAATCTCTACTCATATTGATACTAAATCATTAAAAATACTATCTTTAGTTTCTTTTCTGACTGCATTTTTAGAAACAATATCAACCTTTGTTTTTAATTTGGCCTCCAGAAAACTTGATAATTTAGAAAGATCAAATAACGTAGCTCCTTTGTGGAAATCTACAAGTAAATCAATATCGCTCTTTTCATTTTGCTCATCACGGGCGAAAGAGCCAAACATCCCCATTATTTCAGCTTTATATTTAACTGAGACTTCTTTTTTTAGATTATGAAGAATTTCAATGACTTTTATTTTTGTCATAAGTTTAATTATTTAAGTTATATTAAAATTATTTCTAAAGAATAACTCAATGCCTAAAATGACGAACCCCCGTAAATACCATTGCCATATCTCTTTCATTTGCCGCCGCGATGACTTCATCATCTCTAACTGATCCCCCCGGCTGAATAGCTGCAACTGCCCCTGCTTCAGCCGCGGCAATTAATCCGTCGGGAAATGGAAAGAAAGCATCGGATGCGATGATTGAATTCTTTAATGACAGTCCAGCCTCACCGGCCTTCCAAACGGCTATACGCGAAGAATCAACTCGAGACATTTGTCCTGCACCGACACCGAGTGTTCTTTCTGATGCGGCGTATACTATAGCATTTGACTTAATATGTTTAACAACTTTCCAGCCAAAAATTAATGCATTCCATTCTTCTTCTGTTGGCTGGCGTTTAGTAACGACTTTACAAGCTGCATGATTCACTCGTCTTTGATCGCGATCCTGAACTAAAATTCCTCCGACTACCGTTCGCAATTCTTGTAATGCTTCTGGACCTTGACCCTCTTTTGAAATCATCAAACGCAAATTTTTCTTTTTTGCAAAAATTGCTCGTGCTTCTTGTGTGAATTCGGGCGCAATAATTACTTCACAAAAAATTTCCCTAATCTTATTTGCTAATTCATCGTCTAAAGTTCGATTGACAACTATGATGCCGCCAAACGGTGCTTGTTTGTCAGTCTCAAAAGCTTGATCCCAGGCATCTGCCATATTAGGCAAACTGGCAACTCCACATGGGTTAGTATGTTTTAAAATTGCTAATGTTGGATTTTCAAATTCTCCAATAAGATAAGTCGCTGCAGTGATATCCAAAATATTATTGTAACTCAATTCTTTGCCTTGCAATTGTTCATAGCAGTCAAAGAATCGACCATAGAGTGCAGCTTGTTGGTGTGGATTTTCTCCATAGCGCAAAGATTTTGCTAACTTATTTGCATAAGTAAAATTTTGAGGAAATCCTGAAATTTCACCAAGATCAGGTTCATCCTTTTGCGAATTTAAATATTCTGCAATTGCCCTATCATATGATGCAGTTCTTTGAAAAACTTTCAGAGCAAGTTCTTTTCGGAGTTTTTTTAAAGAGCTTTCATTTTCCAAAGATTCAAGGACACGGTTGTAATCTTCATTATCACAAATTACTGCGACGCTGTCATGATTTTTTGCAGCACTACGCAACATTGATGGGCCACCGATATCAATATTTTCAATTGCATCTTCAAAAGAAACTCCCTGTTTGCTGACGGTTTCCTCAAAAGGGTAGAGGTTGACGACAACGAGATCGATAAGACCAATATTATTTTCTTTTGCTTGCTTTAAATGATCCGGTTTATCTCTGCGGCAAAGTAATCCGCCATGTAATTTTGGATGCAAAGTTTTAACTCTGCCTTCCATAATTTCCGGCGATCCGGTATGTTCACTTACATCAGTGACGGAGATAGCATTATCTCGCAAAAGTTTTGCTGTCCCACCGGTTGAGAGAATTTTATAATTATGATTATCGATGAGTGCTTTGGCAAATTCGACAATCCCGATTTTATTACTTACAGAAATCAGAGCTAATTTTTCCATCTCATGAACTTAACCCATTTCACTAATTAATTAGCAAGAAAATTAAAAAAATTATATTATGTTGTCACTATATAATATGTGTTCTGATTTTATTCTTTCCAAATATCATATGTTTGGAATATAGGTATTACACAATCTTGCCGTCCCATAATGTAAACAAGGAATACTATTTACATGTCCCTTTTTTAGCCGCTTGTTTCAGTCTTCGATATCGAATTCGGCCTTCGACTTCGTGGCCGCAATTGCAGCGTACCTTCCTCTTTATAACGACGTAAATAATTATATCCGGTTTTTCTACTTATTCCGAAATCTTCACATAAATCTTTAGTCGTAAAGCGTCGACTCTGTGTTAGAGCTACAAATCGTGGAATTTCATTGAATATGTAACATATGTCATTAGACAATCTGTAACCGATGCCTTTGGTTCATAACGTCTCTCCCTCTATTTTGTTGTTGGCATTACACAACTATTTCAATGCAAAAGATGACCGAATACAGGCTGGGGTATTAATCCTTGCGGATGGAAAATATATAACATTGACATATATTCAGAATTCACTTTTTTTTGCGTTTCACTGTGAGTTATATCAAATGTTTCAAGTATTAAGACATGAAGATAGGTCAATGGAGAATTTTAATGCAAACTGCCATCCGAGCCAATTCGTTGTTCTCAAGCATTCTGTTTAATAGGCATCGTATTAAAGACGCGTTAAGATTAACACAATCCAACGTAATTATGATGGTGGAGGTGCACAGTTCACGTATCTGCAAAAAAACTACGTGTTCAATTTTTCCAAAACGTCTGATTACTCAGGGAGTCGTCCCTACACAAAAAAATTTCTAATATCATCGATTGCACATTCGTCAAACGATATTATTAAATCAACAATATAAAAACCAAATCAAAGGAGAAAATAAATGACTAAACTAAAAATAATCAATGAATCAAATAATCAGAAATCGATAATGAACAGATCATTGAAATATATGCATCAAATGATGGGTACTCTGACTGTCGCTTTATCACTATTAGGCTATATCGCTAATAATGCTTTTGGCAGTATCACCATATCTTTTGCTGAGGTTGGCGGCGATGTTATCGCTACTACCTCAGGTTCATACGTGTAGCGTGATTCTCTCTCAAATAGCGCAACTGGCCCATTATTATTCGGAAGTTCCACTGGCCTTGCATATATACCATCCGGGGAACCAACCTTTTCTAGTACTGGCGGAGTAGTAATTGGAACAGGCCTCAGAAGTTTTTAAGAAGGAGTTTTAAGAAGAGAATATAAATAAGGAATATAAATAAAATATAAATAAGGGACAGGATAAATAATATTGACAAATCAAAAAATTTGGCTAAATTCCCATTTAAATTTTAAATTAACGAATAAAAACGAAATGAGAACTGCCCGATATAAAATAAATGACCGTGATGCCTATTATCATTGTGTCACTCGTACGGTAAACAAAGAGATGCTCCTGGATACTCGAGCTAAAGAAGTGCTGCGCAAACAGTTGTGGCAAATGGCTGAGTTTTGTGGTGTCGAAATAATTACTTACTGTATTATGACTAATCACTTTCATGTTCTGGTAAAAGTTCCTGAGCAAAAGCAATCGAGCGACAGCGAATTGGTTAGACGGTTTAAATTACTCTACCCCAAACCAACTAAATACCAAACAATGGCTGTTGATGTGCTTGAAGCAAATTTAAAACAAGGTGGTAAGGAAGCTGAAAAAGCACGTAAAAGACTACAAGCTCGAATGGGAGATGTTTCAGTGTTTATGAAAGAAGTTAAACAGCGTTTCAGTATTTGGTATAATCGTAGTCATCGACGTATCGGAACATTGTGGGCAGAACGCTTTAAGAGCACACTTGTTGAAGGTAATGACCATGCTCTGAAAATTTGTGCCGCCTATATTGACTTAAATCCAGTTCGTGCCGCTATAGTAAAAGATCCAAAAGAATATCGCTGGAGTGGCTACGCAGAAGCAGTTGGTGGCAATGAGCTGGCTCGAGATGGTTTGGCCACGGCTTGTGAAATATCAAGAAATCGAAAAACAAAAGATAACTGGAAATCAATATCACGTGATTATAGAAAACTAATTTACTGCAAAGGTTCATCACCTGCACCGGGAAAGGGTGGAGCAGGATCAATCATCCCAGAAAAGAAGTGGCGTGAAGTTTTATCCAAAGGAGGAAGTCTACCAATGACGTCAGCATTACGTTGTCGAGTTCGTTACTTTACCGATGGAGCGATACTTGGTTCGAAAGAATATATACAAAGTTATTATGAAGAACATCGAAGTGAGTTTAGCCGAAAGCGTAAGAAGGCACCGCAACCGATGAAAGGGAGTGATTGGGGCGGTCTCTGTGTAATTCGTGGACTTAGGCAATCGGTTTTTGGGTAGAAGCGAGTTAAGTTAAAATTGAGTAATTCAATAATCCAAATGTTTTCCTGAGACATAAAATTTCCTTGCTAAATATGTCAGGAGAATTCAGGTATCAATTAATTTTACAAATGCAGAGTCCATTAACAGTTGAACCTTTAAAAATTGCTGATCGCGAGTTTCATTCGCGTTTACTGGTCGGAACTGGTAAATTTCCATCAGGAGAAGTGATGCGAGATACTTTAGCTGCTTGTGATACAGGATTAGTGACAGTTGCATTAAAGAGGGCAAATTTATCGGGTGAAGCAGATCCGTTCGCCAATATATTAGATTATCTCGATCAAGATAAGTATTTAGTATTGCCGAATACTGCCGGTGCGATGAACGCTGAAGAAGCTGTTCGTATTGCACGATTAGCAGAGGCTGCCGGTTTGCCTAAATGGGTAAAACTGGAAATCCATCCTGATCCGAATTATCTGTTACCGGATCCAATTGAGACATTAAAAGCAGCGGAAATTTTGGTGAAAGAAAATTTTGTAGTTCTTCCGTACATTAATGCTGATCCGGTCTTGGCACTTCGACTTCAGGATGTCGGCTGCGCGACTGTCATGCCACTCGGTTCACCAATCGGTAGTAATCGCGGTGTGGAAACTAGATCGCAAATAGAAATAATTATTGAGCAGGCTCGTGTCCCGGTAGTTGTTGATGCAGGTTTAGGGCTACCATCACATGCTGCTGAAGCTATGGAAATGGGCGCAGATGCGGTTTTGGTCAACACAGCTATAGCTGTTGCAAATAATCCGATTGAAATGGCTCAGTCGTTTGCTGTTGCCGTGCAAGCGGGGTGGTGTGCCAGGAATTCGGGAATTGCTCCATCTTCAAAAAATGCGGAGGCAACGAGTCCGTTGACTACATTTTTGGAATAAGAATTTAATCTACAATTCTATATCTTCATCTATTTGGCTTTTTAGAAATGTAATAACGTCCTGAAATTTATAGCGATTTGTTTCATCGATTTTGACCAGGCTTTGGTGGGCTTTCAATATCATGTCTGCATTTTTCGGGTCAGAAAGTTTTTGCGGTTTTAGACATGTGTCAGCATCTTCCAAACATTTTTCACTGCTTTTATTGTCTACTGTCAAAATTTTGTGGAGCCCCAAATTTTTGACCAGCTCCAAATTTCTTTTGTTTAATTTTAATAAAACTAACGAACCATTTTTCTTTCTGACTTCAAGTGCATTGCCTGCGATGATCCCTAAAAAAGTACTATCCATACCATCACATTTTGAAAAATCGACAATGAAATTCTTTTTGTCACTTTTGAACATATTGACAAAAAAATTATTTAAAGGTGCAGAATTTAAATAATTCGCTCGACCAACAATTTTAATAACAATCGGGTCAGTATAGGCATTAACCAGAAAAGCCTGCGTGTTGTTATTAGGCATAGAATGGATTGAAATTTGAAATTTGAAAATAGAATTTGGAATTATGAAAAAGGGAAGATTTTTGAAATTTTGTCATTAGAATATTGAAAATTCTGAAAGTCAGATGGGTGAATTTTTAAGATTTGTTTAGACTAGTTAGGCTAATTTCTATATTCCAATTTCTGTTTTCATCCTCTAATAATATTCCTCAAAACGTAAGGTAAAATTCCGCCGCCTCGATAATACTCAATTTCGACCGGTGTGTCTATGCAGGTAACGACCTGTACGTCACTCGTCGATCCATCTTTATGGTTTATCGTTAAGATCAGCTCTTCGCGTGGTTGCATGTCATTGCTCAATCCGTTCAGCGAAAAAGTATCAGTAATATCAAAATCTTTTAGTGCAGCGCTTTTACTTTCTTTAAAAACTAATGGTAAAATACCCATGCCAATCAAGTTGCTGCGATGTATGCGTTCAAAACTTTCGGCGATGACTACTTTTACACCAAGTAGATTTGAGCCTTTGGCTGCCCAGTCACGTGAGCTTCCCATCCCATAATCTTTTCCTCCGAAAACTATGAGTGGCTCATTGCGCTCACTGTAAGTCTGGCAGGCATCATAGATAGAAATCATTTCGCCTTCGGGTGCAAGTTTTGTCCAACCACCTTCTTTGCCTTCTGCTAAGAGATTTTTTATTCTAACGTTGGCAAATGTTCCCCGCGTCATAACGCGATCGTTTCCACGACGTGATCCGAAAGAATTAAAATCATTTGGTTTGACATTATTTTCAATTAAATAACGTCCGGCTGGGCCGTCTTTTGGAATAGCACCAGCGGGTGAGATGTGGTCAGTTGTCACCGAGTCGCCAAATATCGCCAAAGGGCGCATGGCAGTTATAGCTTCTATGGAGTCAGGCTCCATGTCAAAGTCATCAAAGTAAGGAGGTTTCTGGATATATGTGCTCTGATCATCCCAATCATAGAGTGCACCAGTTGATGTTGTTATCGATTTCCACTCTTCATTGGCATCCAGAATATTCCCATATTTGCTTCGATAAATTTCGGGTTTAATACCAATTGCGATCTGCTGCAAAATTTCATCTTGTGATGGCCAAACGTCTTTTAGGAAAACCGGATTACCATTCTTATCATTTCCGAGAGGCTCATTTTCCATATCGATATTAATTCTCCCGGCCAAAGCAAACGCTACAACTAGTGGAGGTGACATTAGAAAATTTGCTTTTATTGCCGAATGAATTCTGGCCTCAAAATTTCGATTACCGGAAAGGACACTTGATACTACCAGATTACCTTCATTGATAGCATTTTCAATATTTGTATCTAACGGCCCACTGTTGCCGATACAAGTTGTGCACCCATAACCAACGAGATTAAACCCGAGTTCATCTAAATATTTTTGTAAGTCTGTTGCTTCGAGATAATCACTGACTACGCGTGAACCAGGTGCGAGGCTTGTTTTAATTTTTTTATCAATTGTTAAACCCTTTTCGACAGCTTTTTTTGCCAGTAATCCTGCCGCCAACATTACACTTGGATTGCTAGTGTTTGTGCAACTGGTAATCGCTGCAATAACAACGGAACCGTGATTTAAATTATTATTATCATCTAAAGCATCAGTTTTTACAGAAACTTCTCTACAGAGTTCAGAATCTGAAATTGCAAAACCCCCATCTGTAATTTTTTCTTTAAGTAACCCGTTAAATAAATTTTTAAGATCACCTAATTCGACTCTGTCTTGCGGTCTTTTTGGGCCGGCAGTCGACGGTTTAACGCCGCTGATATCGAGATCAATATTTTTTGTGTAATCGATATCGCCAGTCTGAGGTATACCAAACATTCCTTGTGCTTTAAAGTATTCTCTGACAATATTTACCTGATCTTCATCTCGTCCGGTGATGTTGAGATAATCGATGGTTTTTTCATCGATTGGAAAAAATCCGATAGTGGCTCCGTACTCAGGTGCCATATTGGCGATTGTTGCACGATCTGCTACAGTTAAATTAGCAGTTCCCTCGCCATAAAATTCAACAAATTTTCCAACTACATTTTCTGCACGAAGTAGCTGTGTGATACATAGAGTTAAATCTGTCGCGGTTACCCCTTCCTGTATTTGTCCTGTTAAATTTACTCCGATTACTTCAGGTGTTCTAATATAAATTGGTTGGCCGAGCATACCTGCTTCCGCTTCAATTCCACCGACGCCCCAGCCTATAATTCCCAAACCGTTTATCATCGTTGTGTGAGAATCTGTTCCAACTAAAGTATCCGGGTAAAATATTTTTTTATCCTCTTCTGATTTCTCAAAAACAACTTTTGCCAAGTATTCTAAATTTACCTGATGGACAATGCCGATCGCCGGTGGGACTACATTGAAAGTATCAAATGCTTGCTGTCCCCATTTTAGAAATTCGTAACGTTCACGATTTCGTTCAAATTCTCTTTTTAAATTAAATAAAAATGATTGGGCTGTACCCGATCTGTCAACTTGGACAGAATGGTCGATTACCAAATCAACCGGAACTAAAGGCTCGATTAATGCCGGATCTTTGCCGGTTTTTTTAACTGCGTCACGCATGACAGCTAAATCCACTAGTAGTGGGACACCGGTAAAATCCTGAAGAATAATTCTGGAGACAACAAACGGTATTTCTCTCGATGTCGGTTGCTTGGCATTCCAGTTGGCCAATGATTTGATATCGTCTTCAGTTATCCGACTGTCATCACAATTTCGCAGAATTGATTCGAGAACAATGCGAATACAGATTGGTAGTCTGGAAATTTTGCCGACACCAGCTTCTTCCAATGCGGGTAATGAATAGAAATTTCCATCGGTACCATTTACCGATAAAGGCTTACACGAATTCTGCTTTAGATTCTCAGGCACTAGTTTAGTGGTTAAATAGTTTCTATTTTGTAGGGCTGGAGCTTGCTCCATGCCAGTTGGTTTGACGTTGACTTAATAGGCATGGAGCAAGCTCCAGCCCTACAAGTATTATAATTACATCGTTGGTTATTAGAAATCGTTATCATTCAGAATTTCGAATCTACAATTCAAAGCTGATATTTATTAGCTTAAGGCTGACTTAATCTCATTAAACGGCGGCAAAACTTTAGGATCATCAGTTGACCAGCTGTACTGAATGACACCTTCTTTATCAACAACGAAGGCTGATCTTTTGGCTACGCCTTTAAATCCTAATAATTCTTCATAAATTACATCGTAGGCTGCAGCAGTCTCTTTATTGAAATCACTCAATAGTGTGACATTAATATTGTTGGCTTTTGCCCAGCCCTCTTGTGCAAATGGGCTGTCGACACTGATGCCGTATACTTCAGAATTAACACCTGCGTAGGCATCGAGACCTTCAGTGACTGAGCACATTTCATCGGTGCAGACACCGGTAAATGCTAAAGGGAAAAAGAGAAGCACAGTCTGCTTATTTCCGTAATTATCACTTAATTTGATATCTTTTAGACCTTCTTCAGATTTTGATTTTAATGTGAAGTCAGGTGCTTGAGTTCCTTTTTCTAATGCCATTTGTATTTAATATTAATGTTTGTGTTTTCCAATTTATTATTGGAAAACGGAAATATATAAAAAGATTAATAAGCTAATCAATTTTTTATTTACGATTCTGACAATTAATACCTGAATTCTAAAGTCATGACTTATTTAGCAAGGAAATTAATTATTTATTTTGTCATCGCGAGGAGTGTAACGACGCGGCGATCCATGACTTTTCTTTTGTCTACATTGATTGCCGCACCCTGCATTCGCAGTGCTCGCAATGACAATTTAAACCTTTTGGTTCCGACTACGACGGGGTTGGGTAATATAAAATTCTGTTAAAATTGAAGCGACATGGAGCCGATTGATATAATAAAGCAAAATATAGATACTTTAATAAACGAAGAGGATTTATTGAAGAAATTGCAATTGGGCAGACCCCTGAAAATCAAGCTCGGTGTTGATCCAACGCGACCAGACTTAACATTTGGCCATATGGTGGTCTTTAATAAATTGCGGCAATTTCAGGAGCTCGGGCATGAAGCGATTCTTATTATTGGGGATTTCACGACTTTGGTTGGCGATCCTTCAGGTCGGTCATCAACCCGACCGGTTTTGACAAAAGAAGAAATTAAGCAAAATGCCGAGACATACCTCGATCAGGCATTCAAAATTTTGGATAGGGAAAAAACTACAGTTCGCTATAATAGCGAATGGTTTAATGAAATGAAATTTGAGGATTCACTGCAATTAGCTCGAAAAATGACTGTTGCCCGGATGTTAGAGCGCGATGATTTTTCTAAACGTTATAAAGGTAACAGTCCAATTTCGATCATCGAATTTTTATACCCATTGTTGCAGGGCTATGATTCTATTGTGGTTGATGCAGATGTTGAGCTTGGTGGAACTGATCAATTATTTAATTTATTGGTTGGGCGGACTTTACAAAAAGACGCAGGAAAACCTGAGCAAATTGTCATTACTATGCCTTTGTTGATCGGTCTTGATGGCGAGAAAAAAATGTCCAAAAGCATGGACAACTATATCGCATTTAATGATTCGCCCAAAGATATGTTTGGCAAAATTATGTCTGTCAGTGACGAGTTGATGTGGGAATATTATCGGCTGCTGCTCAATGAAAATGACGATGAAATTTCAAAATTAAAAAATGAGCACCCGATGAAAGTTAAAAAGAAATTGGCAGTTCAATTGACTGGTATGCTCAACAGACCAGAAGATGGGCAGAGGGAACTTGAGCAGTTTGAAAAAGTATTTAGCAAAAATGAAATTCCTGACGACATGCCGGAATTTAGTTGGAGTGATTTAGCAACAGAAAATCAAAATTCACTTCGATTGGTTGATGTCATGGCTGGGACAAAATTGTTTCCAAGCAAAAAGGAAATTCGCCGTCAAATCGAGCAGGGTGCAGTAAAAATTAATTCTGAAAGATGCCAGAATCCGAGTGAGGAGATAACGAAACCGGAGTCGGAGATAATAATACAATCCGGTAAGAGGAGGTTTTTCAGGATTAGATGAAAAAATTATCATTTTTAGTATTCGGGGCTAACGAATGTTATTAGAGAAGAACCCAACCGCCAAGCACGCAAAGAGCGCAAAGAAATAAGTAGAGTTGCCACTTTCCCTCCTTTAAAATTTTGTAAAAAATTCTTTCAAATTCCATTGACTTATACCCCTTATTTACAAAAATCCCCATATAACTTTTTAAAGTATGATTACTTTAGCGACATTAGCAGATATTTCTCGACTTCAGCATAACCTGATTAGTTGCCATCTGTGTATCGGGCAATCGGGCAATCGGTAAGATTAATGTCACTTGCCCTCACAGCCAATCCTTTGTTGTGAAGCTATCTGTTTGATTGGAATTGCATTAAGGACGCGTTGTTAAATTTGGGTTGGGACAACCCCGATGTTAAATCGGGATCATCTGAAAATGATTTCACCTCGTTTGCAATATCCACATAACGCCTCTTGACGTCGGAACTCTTACCAACGGCTCGACGCTAGTCAGAGGTAATCAAAAGACGTCGGTAATTAAAAAGGTAATCAAAAGACGTCAAGGTAATCAAAAGACGTCAGACTGCGGATTTTATAACTAACGTAAATTAGATTAAAAATATTTACAAAATCCAAAGATAAGAATCGAACAAATGGAAAAGGTAATTCTAACCACTAATATTCACTTACTAAACTTTCTCCCATTTTTGCGAAGCAAAAACATGAAAAAAATTAGATCATAGCCCTTCGGACTATGCGGCAAGGTCAATGAGATGGCTGTCCCAATTTCACATCGAGATGACAGAATGCCTGAAGTTTGTACACTGCACATGTGGCCAAAACGTTTTTGTTAATCTGTTAAATTCTTAACCGTCAAGCTCACCAATAAACAGTATGTTCAAAAGTGATAAAGTCTGATTGCATTATATCCATTTAGTGTCATGATAATTCTTTCATTGAAATAATTACTATCGTACATTAAGTTTTAAAAAAGAGAAAATGAAAGCAGTTGAAATACCACAATTGAAAACGGCAAGCGTCACGGATAAGCTGGAGCTCATTGATGATATTTGGGCCAGCATACCAGCGGATAAATTAGAACCGCTTCAATCGCATATTCTGGAGTTAGAAAGCCGTCTGGAAAAATATAAAGATAATCCTGAGTATGCGTTGTCTCCTGTAAAAGCTCGCCAGCGATTAAATGAACTGACGGGACTTTAATGAAAGAACTGCGAATACTTCCTGAATTAATTGATCAGGATCTCGTAGCGATCGTCGCATTTCATCAATCAAAATCTTTAAAAAAAGCGAAAAGGATTATTGAAGAATATGAAAAAATTATTGAATTGTTGGAAGGAAATCCACGATTGTGTCGAAAGCGAAAGCATGAGTGGAGAGTTTATGTGTTCAAAGAAGGAACCTATTCCCTCTATTATAGAGAAATGGAAGAGCATTGGCTTGTCTCGGGTATGTTTCATTCGGCTAGAGACCCCGATTGGATATTAGCACAATTATTGATTCGAGAGGTTAAAGATAATCAATAATAAGTTGATGATCAAAATTAAATATATTTACCAAATACAAAGAGAAGAATCAAACAAACGAAAAATGAAATTTTAACCACTAATCCTCACTTACTAAACTTTTTCCCATTTTTGAATAATCTTTGAATAATCCCAATGGGGTCAGACATCTGACCCCTTTTGATTTGTCTTCCTTCCTTCCTTCCTTCCTTCCTTCAAAATTTTGCAAATAATTCTTTCTAATCCATTGATATTAATCCATAATTTACCAATTTTTCATAATTTACTTTTTTAAAGTATGATTACTTTAACAACATTAGCAGATATTTCTCGACTTCAGCATAACCTGATTACCTGCAATCGGGCAATCGGGCAATCGGGCAATCGGGCAATCGGGCAATCGGGCAATCGGGCAATCGGGCAATCGGGCAAGTTAATGTCACCTACATTCACAGCCAATCTGTTGTTGTCAAGCTTTCTGTTTGACTGGAATTGCCGCTTTAAAGCTTTATTTCACATGGGTGGAGCGGATTGTCCTCAATCCGCTTATCGTAAGGGTTCAGTTGATTGCTCAAACGCGTTAGAGATAGCGCGTTCCGCCATTATTACTTTATTAGGTAGCAGGGCGGTTTTGCCAAAACCGCCGGTTGGACGTTGTTTGCTATGCGACAAACTTTTTGGCAATATGCACCGCTGGCTCTCGACGGCGCGCTCGGCGAGATTCACGCCCTACCCAAAATTTTCAGTCACGTCTTTTGTCACAACGGCAGAAGACATTTAATAACAACCAATATCGGAGGAAAAATAATGAATATACAAATGAAGATAAAGTCAAAAGTTACAAAAAATCGGAAACAGATAATGAACAGATTGCAGAAATATACGCTGGGAGCCCAGGGGATGGCGGTGTTGTCGGGACTCCTGGGACAAACGGCAATTAGCTCGGCGGTTGTTCAGGCACTTAACGTTAGTGCCATAATAAACAAAACTACTATTGGTGGCGGTGGTGGTTCTTTAGGTGACCAATTTGATTTTGACTTAGTCGACTCCGTCGCCGGTGCCGATAAAATTCGTCTGTTGGGTGAGCCTGTTTATCAACGTCTTGGTTTGTTTGGGTATGGCGGTGCTGATGTGCTAAACTTCATCTCCACCAACGGCCCAATTGTAAAATTTTACCCTGTGGGCGATGCTGTGACTGGTGACGGGAATATTGGGTCATACGGTGATTTGTCCAGCAACGGTAACAACGTCAGCCCATGGGATGAAGATCATCTGACGGGTGCCATCGGTTTTAGAAATGGTGATTTTAATTTGGGTTTTATCAACATATCCTGGGTTGCTGCAACCCAAACTTTAACCTATCTAGGCGGTATGTTTGAAGCTGACTCAGGTGTGACTTCGATCGTTGTCACCGCAATTCCTGAACACAGCGATTACGCCGCCGCACTCGGACTCGGTGCTCTCGGTCTGGCTTACTATCGCCGCCGTCCTGGAAATAAATCCAGAGCAAAAAAATAAGAGGCGGAATATTATTTAAGAAATCCAAAACCACGGTTATTCAAAAACCGGGGTTTTTTGTTGGAAAGACACAAAAAGGAACTAACCGCCAAGCACGCGAAGAGCGCAAAGAAATAAAATTATCTAATCCTACTAAGACAAGTTCATGGCTATCTTGACGTCGTGAGCGAAGCGGGCGAGAGGAAAACTTTTTAGCAAAAATGAAATCTCTGATGACATGCCGGAATTTAGTTGGAGTGATTTAGCGACAGAAAATCAAAATTCACTTCGATTAGTTGATGTCATGGCAGCGACAAAATTGTTTGCCAGCAAGAAGGAAATTCGTCGTCAAATCGAGCAGGGTGCAGTAAAAATTAATTCTGAAAGATGCCAGAATCCGAGTGAGGAGATAAAGTTTAACAACGAAGAATTAATAATTCAGTCGGGCAAGAGAACTTTTTTCAGAGTTATCTAATTAACATAACATTTCCTGGTGTAGCATCTGCCAAAATAAATTGGTCGATGTCGTTTTCAACTCGGTACCGAAATAAATCAGTGTCTGCAATCAATAAACGAAAGTCAGATAGATTGCCACACTCTGCTATTGCAGAGGGTAAGGTAGAGGGATAAACCACTACCTCCCCGTTGTAGCGATGGAGTTAATTCTCCATATTTACCAGTGTGAGTCTTTCTCTCTCTGGGCTACCCCAAAGAGCTTGCCCCTTTCGAGGAATCTTCAAACGTTCTTT
>JAJFLR010000044.1 GCA_021772565.1 Opitutales bacterium
AGAATAGCGATAAAATGAGAGGAGTTTCAGTCCGAACTTTAGCATGCTTAAGCATGCGGTCTTTTAGTCGCCTTTAGGCGAAATTGTGACTTTCAGTCACCTTACAACCCACCTCCTTTAGGAGGTCGGTTGTGTTGAGTCATAGTTATATTTTATGTAGTTTATTTATACGTTAAAAATTAATTTTTCTCTATGCAAGATGTTGGATTAATTGTGAGCAATAAAGAATATGTTATTTACATTTAGTTCACATGAAAGTTTGATATCATTGTATTGGGTTAGTTTCTAGTAGTGGACTAAGTTGTATAGGCGGTTCCAATGTTTAAACGTGATCATTCGACTTAAGATTTCACGATGATGCAAATTGTGGGTTCAACAAACGGATGCCTAGGGACAGGCATCCCTACCCAACGATGTGAAAATTGGAAATGTGGTAGGGACGGCTGTCCCTAGCCGTCCGTCTTGCGATTTTGCAATGATGCAAATATTTGGATTCAAAAAACTGATTAAGATTATGATCAGGATCAGGATTTCTTACACCAAACTGACCATAACTGGCGATAAACTTTTTCCAAATTATTTGTAAATTTTGCAGCGTTATTTAGAGTGGATGATTTTACTTTTTGTCGTAGAACTGATCTCAACTCTGACAATTTCTCAGTGCTCATTGACCATTGTTTGGCTATCTGGATATACTCGTCTTCAGATTTTGCGACAAAGTCTTCCAGTCCAATGCATTTTAAGATACTTGAACTCACTCTTGCTCGGTGGTGATCACCTTGCAATGTTATGACCGGTACGCCCATCCATAGGCTTTCGCAGGTGGTAATCGTTCCATGATACGGATAGGGATCAAGTGAGATATCCATTTGAGCGTATAAGCCTAAATGTTGCATCAAACTTCTTGTGTGAGACACTAACATTAAGCGCTCATGACTTATACCAAGATTTTCAAATATTTTTAAGCAATTTCGTTTTACAACGGTATCGATGAACGAGAGATTTTTGATGATTAATTTTGATTTTGGCACTTCTCTAAGAATTTCTGCCCAGAGCCTGAATGTTGTGTCAGTCAATTTACAATAGTTGTTGAATGATCCAAACGTAATAAAGTCATTCTTTATGCATGGCAGTTGTGAAACTTTTGGTGTCGGTCGTAATGGATCATAGCAGATAAAAATTTCAGGTAATCGTACTAGTTTCTCGCTAGCTAATGCATTGGCTCTAGCATTATCTGGATCAGTATTAGCATCAACCAGGCGATAATCCATCTCGGGAATGCCGGTAGTATTGGGATATCCCAACCAGGTTATTTGAACAGGTGCTGATCGGTTAGCAAAAATCTGCAATCTGTTTTTACCGGCGTGTCCATGTAGATCGACCAAAATATCAATTTCATCTTTTCGGATTTGTTCTTCGATTTTTTCATCGGTCCAAGCAGAAACTTCTGTCCAGTGATGAGTTAACTTTTTATGGTCAGCAGTAATGGCATCGTTATAATCATTGTCATTATAGCAGAATATTTCGAAATCTTCTGTGTTGTGATTCTTCAACAACGGAATAGTCGTATACGAGCCGGAATGTAGCATGAAATGTGAGGATACATAACCAATTCGAATGCGACGACTTTTATCAACTATATTATTAAAGCTAACATTTTTTATCTGTTTAGTATCCGTTATCGAATTTCCCCAGTCGACAGATTCTTTATAAATTTTTTCCGGACCAACATCATCACGATAATTTTGCGCAAGGAAATAATTAGAATAGTAAAAATTTTCGGTATTTAGTTTTAGAGCTTTATTAAAATATTCTTCTGCTAAAATATGATCTCCGAGTTTGGCCAATGCGGTTGCACAATTAATGTAAGCAATGTCGTTTTGCGAATCGAGTTGGATTGCTTTTTTGTAGACAGTAATTGAATTGGTTATCAGATTTTGTTTAATCAAAGCTTCCCCTAAAAAATTATGTGCTTTAGAAGATTTTGGTTCTAATTGTGTCCACTTTTTAAAAGCCAAAATTGCTTGGCCTGATTGACGATCATTTAATAATAGATCACCAATTAATTCGAGTAGTTGAGGATTTTCTTTGTCGATTTTATAAGCGTTATTTAACACTTTTAGTGCAGCCTTTACATCACCATGCTCAGCGTAAAATTTCCCGAGGTTAAAGTAAGGTTCAAAATCATTCGGCTGTGATTTTATAGCATCAATGTAAGATTGCTCAGTTTGCTTGAGGTCAATAATGTTTTTATTGGTATCCATTTTTTAATTTATATATGGCCACTGATTGAACACAGATGAGAAGAAGAGGCAAATTTGAAATTGGAAATTAGAAATTAGTAAGGAAGCATGAAGCTTCGGCAAAGACTCAGCCGAACGGACATATATCCCTGTCAATATCCAAAAAAAAGCCCCGAGGGAAATCTCGAGGCTTTCAAAATAAATATGAAAAAAATTTATGCAGTTTTCTTAATATTTCTTCTCTTGCGCAACGCTACTAGTCCTGCTGCACCGGCTGCCATCATTACGACAGATTCTGCTGGTTCCGGGACTACTGTCTGCCCGGCATTAATAGCTTCACCGGCTGTTTGATTCCAGGCAAATTCAAATAGCGTTTTTACATTACCATTTCTTGAAACACGCGCCCAACCATAGTGGGTTTGACTACTTCTGGTAATTGAAAATCCCAAGTAGTCAGTTCCGGAATTAGTGATATGAGAATCAGTATTACTAAGTTGTTTAAATGTCAGGCTTCCATCAATCGTTTCACCACTGGCTAATATTTTAGAATCGCTTCCACTGAAATAGGCAACTAAATTATCGGAATTATTACCATTTATTGACGTTGAGCCAAATCGTACATCATACGTTGTATCATTTCCTGATTTGTATGCACCTGTATCAAAATCAAATGATAAGTAGCCATATGGCGTAGTGGCTAATCCAGTTCCACCATTAACGGTTGTGTGGGAAATTGTCGCATCTGCCTGATGAACTATTCCACCAATTATTCCAACTGATCCGGCTAATATAGTATAATTTTTTATTTTATTCTTATTCATAGTTTTAACTTGTAATTCCCCGTGGCTTGCCACGAGGAGCTGACTGAAAGGGAAAGTTTGAAAACCGCAGGTTTTCATTTAGGTTCTATGAGTGGATATAATCAGATCAAATCATTGTGTATATATTACTCATTATCATATCGTATTTCCGGTGAAATATCGTAAGGCATTACTGAAGAAGGAAGTGAGAGATACGATACAAGAGATTGTGATGGAAATAGGCGAACGTTATAAAATAGAATTTGAAAGGTTGGGCTGTGACAGGAATCATATACATATATTGTGTTCTTTTCATCCGAATTACAGTATAGGCGAGACGGTTAGGAAATTTGAAAGTCTTACAGCAAAGGAGTTATTCAAACGTATGCCCAAGTTAAAGAAAGAGCAATGGGGAGGAGAGTCATGGAGTGATGGCTATTATGCTGCGACAGTTGGAGAAGGTGGGAACTGGAATGTTGTTGAGCAGTATGTGAAAAATCAAGGGGTAGAGCTATCGCAAGTACAGCTTACATTATGGTAGTGGGAAATTTATCTTTGATACCCCGTGGCTTGCCACGGGGAGTTTCATTTTTCACTCTAATTTATACATCTCTGTTTTATTGACAAACTCTCGGCTTCGCAAAGACTTTGATTGTGCAGAGTGAAAAAACAGTTAGACTAATAATTGCCGGCGACATTTCGATAACCGTACCGGTATCGATTGAATTTGCTGTCACCTACATTTTAACAGAACAGCAAGATTGGTTTGAGGATGAAGTAAAATTTATCCGTCACCTTATTAAACCCGGCATGAAAGTCATTGATATAGGTGCTAATTACGGACAGTACACATTACCTATAGCTAAATCTGTTGGTGTATCGGGAAAAGTTTGGGCGTTTGAGCCGACGTCAACTACGGCTAAATGTCTGAAAGAAAGTATATCAGACAATGATTTTAGTAATGTCGAGTTGATACAGGCTGGTCTGTCAAATGGACTAGGTACAGCAAAGTTATCTACCAACGTGAACTCTGAGCTCAATAGCATAATGATAAAAAGTTCAGACAGTCATCAGTTTGAAGAAATTTCTCTAACAACGTTAGATTACTGCGGTGAAAAATACAACTGGAATGAGATAGATTTTATAAAACTGGATGCTGAAGGTGAAGAGCTGAACATTATTGAAAAGGGGAAAGAATTGCTCTCCTCCACATCTCCATTAATCATGTTTGAGATTAAGCAGGATGAAGATATTAAATTGCCACTACAGCTTTTTGAGAAATTTAATAATCTAGGTTTTAAAAATTATCGTTTGATTCCCGGCCTCAATATATTAGTTCCGTTTGATCAAAATGAACCGGTGGATAAATCATTATTGAATCTTTTTTGCTGTAAAGATGATAAGGCGGAAATTTTAGAGAGTGATGGCTTCTTAGTCGGTCAATGGGAAGATAAAAAATCGGACAGTACTGATTTAACTAAAGAATATATAGGAAATTTACCATATGGAAAAATACTCTTTGAAGATAAACAAAAATCAATGGGAAATGAATCTAGTCAATATTTAGAGATTCTTAATTTATATATCTTATCTCAATCTGAAAAACTAAACAGTCAAGATCGAGTTAGCTGTTTGATGAGTGCTGTGGTTGGTGCTCAGTCTATGTTATCTAAAGGTGAGAATAACTTTGAGCGTTTGGTTACATTTTCCAGAATTTTTATAGATGCCGGAAAACGTGCTCTCGGTGTTAAAATTCTTTATTATATCATTAAGCATTTTGGATCAGTTAGTGCCCATAAATTCAACGAATTATTTTTACCGGCAGAAAAGCGTTATGAGGAAATAATATCTATTGAAAATATTTACCTATGGGCGTTGTCATCTGTAATTGAACAAGCAATTAAAAAGTGCTGTTATTCGGCATGCTATAATCCCCAGACGATCTTGCCTCTTTTTAAGCGTCTGGAAAAGCTGGGTTATATGAATGAGGAGATGCACAGACGTTATGAGTTATTGAAGCAGATTGTGGAGTGATTTTTTTTAGCCACGGATTAAACGCGGATTAAACACGGATATATTATTAGCAGAGTGAAAATACAAAATCGATATTTTCCAATATAGTTAATCTTCAGTTAATTTTAGTGAATTTAAATTACTATTTTGTTCGTCAACTAGTTCTAATATCAAATATTAAAAAATCTGTGTTTAATCTGTGTTCAATCTGTGTTCAATCTGTGGCTAATAATAATTTTATGATTAAGAAATTTTACACCAATTCCTCCAAAGCTCGCGATAGACTTTCTCTAAATCTTTGGTAAATTGTGCTACGTTATTCAGCGGAGAATTTTTAACTTGTTCCCTCATCCCGTTACGCAACTTTGCAAGTTTGTCGATATTATCAGCCCATTGTTTGGCTATTGCGACATACTCTTCTTCATCTTTAGCAACAAATTCTTCTAGACCTGCAGCAGTAAGAACACTCGAGCAGATTCTGGCAGTATGGTGTTGGCCTTGCAGCGTAATTACGGGAACCCCCATCCATACACTTTCACAAGATGTAATGGCTCCCTGATAGGGATAGGGATCAAGTCCGAGATCAACTTGTCCATACAAATTGAGATGCTGCATGAAACTTGCCGTGCTCGATTTTAAAAATATGCGCTTTCGATCGATACCAAATTCTTCAAATCTATTTAAGCAAAGTTTTTGAATAACCGGATCGCCAAATGACTGATTCTTAAGTAGGAGTCTAGATTCTGGAACTGCTTTCAAAACATTCGACCATAGGCGCATTGTTGTATCAGTAATTTTGTTATAATTATTAAACGAACCAAATGTGAAAATTCCATTTTGTATAGTTGGGAGTTTGGAAACAGAAGGTGTCGGTCTCAACGGATCATAACAAAGCAGACAGTTTGGCATTCTAATTAAAATTTCACTGGCTTGTTTATTAAAAAAATCGGTATCCGGATCGGTCACATAATCGACAATGCGGTTGTCTATTGTTGGTAATCCTGTGGTAAACAGATGGCCGAGCCAGTTGATTTGAATTGGGGCTGATCGCATGGCAAAGAGTGACATACGGTTAACTCCACTGTGACCATGTAAATCAATTAAGATATCAATTTCATCCTCTTTAATTTTATCAGATAGTTTTTTTGCATCCCAACCTTCAGCTTCAATCCAGTTATTAATATATTTTTTATGTTCGACCGTTATGGCATCTGCATAGGAATCATCATTATAACAGAATATTTCAAAATTATCAATCGAATGATTTTTGAAAAGCGGAAGTGTTGTATAGGCGCCGGAGTGTAATTTGAAATGAGATGAGACGTACCCGACTTTTAGACGTTTGTTTGGATCTTTTTTATTGGAGAATTGGTAATTGTTATTAACTAATTTGGTAATTGATTTTCCCCAGGCTATGGACTCTTCATATATTTTTATCGGGTTCAATTTATCCTGATGGATAAGAGTAAAAAATAGATTGGACCAGAATTTATTTTTAGGATTCAGCGCAATTGCCTTTCGCATGTTTATTTCTGCTTCCTTGTGAAACCCTTGGAAGGACAATGCAATTGCCAGTTGCATATAGGCATCATCTAGTTTGTTGTTGAGCTTAATAGCTTTTTTGAAAACCGGAATCGATTCCGAGAACTGTTTTATTCGTGTATGGGCATGACCTAAAGTTATATGAGCACTGTCAGATTTAGGATCGAGCTCAGACCATTTTTGTAAATAAGATATCGCTAATTTGGAACTATCCTCTTGCATGAGCAGCTGTCCCAATAATTTATTTATTTCTAGATAATCCTTATGGATCTTCGATGCCTTGAATAAGACTTGGATCGCTTGTTTGTTTTTGTCTTGTTTAAGATAAAGATTACAAAGATTAATAATGGCATCCAAGTTATTGGGATTTGAATTTATCTCTTTGATCAAAGATTGTTCATCTAGTGAGTGTAGGTCTGATTCTTTATTAGTTTCCATTTATGTTGTTATTATATGGCCACAGATGGAACACAGATCAAACACAGATTTTATAATTAATAAATTTGGGTAGGGATGGCTGTCCGTTCGGCTGAGACCTCGGCGTGAGCTCTGTCGAACGCTCAGGTCGAAGCCCTAGCCGTCCGTCTTACGATTTCACATATACGCAAATATCCGTGACAAACCCACGGATGCCTAGGGACAGGCATCCCTACCTTATAATCAAAAAAAGCCTCGGAGAATAAACCGAGGCTTTTAACAAGAACTAAATTTAAATTTTCAGTTATACGGATTTTTTTGCTTTTCTTCTTTTACGAAGAGCTGTCAGTCCGGCAGCTCCAGCTGCTAAAGCAAATACTGTGTGCGCAGGCTCTGGTACAGCTGTTGTTTGGCCAGCAGTGAGTGTGGCGCCAGCAGAATTGTCCCATGCAAATTCAAATACTGTGACTATGCCACTTTCACGTTTTACTCTAACCCAGCCATAATGGGTATTTCCGCTGCGGATGAGTTCGACTCCAAGATAATCATTCCCGGAAGTACCGACAACAGTTGCACCTTGATTGGATGTAAAAGTTAAATTTCCATCAACTGTTTGTCCACTAGTTAATGCTGTATTCGACGTCTCATTGACATTAAAATTGCCAAAGAATGATGATCCAAACCGAAAGTCATAAGAAGTATTATAACTGGAAATTGCATTTCCGGTATCAAAATCAAATGATATAGTTCCATAAAAGGAACTAGAAATATTTGGACTCACATGAACAATTATAGCATCTGCTTGTTGTGCGATGCCCCCCATTATGCCGATAGAACCTGCCAATAATCCGTAATTTGATAATTTTTTTGTTTTCATATTTTGAATAGTTAGTTTTTTTGTAATAATTTATTAACATAGATTTTTTTGTTATGTTGTCAATCAGATGTTTCTGGATTTTTTTTACCTAGAAGACAATTATTGGAATGTGTAATTGCAATGACTTTTAGGCTATAATATATAAAATTCACAGTAGAAATTAATCAATTTCATCAGATTCCTTACTAAATATCATTTTCGCTAACATAAAAACACCACCCAATAAAAGGGTCACCATAAATAAAAAATCTACTGAAGACATTAACACCCTGGGCCAAGATGATTTTCTCAGAAGTGCTTCTTCCGGATTTTTTGGATTAACCAGGCACATCAATTCAGTGCCGACGTTAAACCCATCGACGTTAACTACGTTGTTAAGAGATTCATGATAATAGATAGTAGAGAGTGAAATATTTTGCGACGCGTAATCTTTTCCCTGCCAACGGTAGTGAAATTCACCGGCGATAATAGGATAAGCATATTTTTTATCTATCAACCACAAATTATCAACACGACAGGGAGCTTCGACCCATGATTTTAACTTGATTACATTAATAAGATAACTGCCACTTCGATAAACACCATAACCGCCAAAGAGTATCAGGAATATTGAAGTTACATAGAGAATTAGAATCTCAACATATTTTTTTATCTGTCTACGTTTCATTATTTAAGTCTCTTATAATATATTGATCAAATAGAGCTCCAACAGTTATACCAATAATATAACAGATTAAATCAGAAAACATAAATCCAAATCCAAATCCAAATATTAGCCCACCTATTTTAGTTTGTCGAATCGAATCAATCCATGGCGCATGATAAAATTGTGAAAGCTCAATGAGAAATGAAAATATTAGAGCAATTGAAGTAATCTTCCATGTTTGCAGATTTCTAAATATTATACAGAGTCCGGCAAAAACAAATAATGCCCACATTGTGTCGCCGGTATAAGCTGAAATAAATTTAGGGAATTCAATGATACTTGTTCTGGAAAGAGGACCTAAAACGAGTGTGAGAATTATTACGATAGAGTAAGGGAGAATGGGGCGTTTAATTCTTAACTTCATTCAATATTAATACTATTTGTTTCTCTCAATCAACAGGCTCGGCTCTTTTCATATCATCATAACGACTACTTTTCTTTGGCTTTTCCTTAAACCGAGCTATAGCTGAAATTATAGTGGCAAGTGGGATGATTTCTGTAAGCGGCAGCATGCAATATACACCACCTAATATTGAAATTAAGATTCTCATATTTTTGGAAATGTTATAAGTTGAAAGAATCCACCAGCAAACGAACCCGCCGACAAATAAACCTCCAATACCCAAAGGGCCGAATGAAGCCAGATCCACTAAGTCGAGTATGATTGCCCCAGCCAATGGTCCAAAGGCTTTGTGGATTCGATCGATCAATGGTGAGTTGTCCGCTTTGTTTTTCATTTATTAATATTAAACCACTAATTTTCACTAATCCACACTAATTTTTAGGAATAATTAGAATAATTTGGATTTGTATTTTTAGTGTACTAAAAAGGTTAGGGGATTTTATTATTATACTGGCTCTGGAAAATAATTTTGAAAAAGTGATTTGAAAAAGTTATGAAGGCTCAAGTTACATAGATTACTTCGTCCAGCCGTCGTAGCAATAGGCTACTATGGCGGAGTAGGCTCGCGTTGCTCCTCGCAATGACAACGGTGTATTCATTTGTCATTGCGAATTCGACTTTAGTCGAATGTGGCAATCCAGCTGACTTTTTGTGAAATTAATTCCTGGAATCAGTATAGATTACATTTATTTGTGGTATTCCAAATTTATCCACTTGACTGATAATATTTAAATTAGTAACAATACTGTTAATAACAACTTTGTTAATAATCTAATATGAATCCTTTTAAATATGGTGAAGTCGTTCAGGATGATAATTTTTGTCGTCGGCCTGAACTGGAAAAAGATTTGATTTCAAATATTAGGTCGGGACAAAACCTTGTAGTGCAGGGCGATCGACGCATTGGAAAAACTTCCTTAATCCATGCTGTAATAACAAATAATTTCAAAACCTATTTGATGATTGATTTGCGAGGAGTTAAAGATGAAGAAGATTTTCTCAATCGCTTTCAACTGGCAATAAACAGGATTGAGAAAAACCGAATTTTAAAAGCTATTAAAAAAATTGAAATGCTTAAGGGATCGATTTCTGTTGGTCCCCTAAAATTAGAGTTCAATAATCCATCGGTGTCTGGCAAGCAATCGGTTCAATCTTTTTTTGATCTGACTAAAGCAATGGCTGGAAAACAAAAATGCGTCGTTTTTTTTGATGAGTTTCAAGACATCATGAATTTGGACAAACATGAAAGTATAATCGGGGCTATGCGTGCTGAAATACAACATATGGGAAAATTTCCCTTTATTTTTGCAGGTTCTGCCAGAAATGAGATGTATCGAATATTCATGTCTCCATCGAGTGCGTTTTATAAAGGTGCTAAGTTATTTGATATCGGGCCGGTTGAAAAAGAAAATTTCATACCTTTTTTGAACGAGAAATTTTTGATCAATCGAATCAAACCAACTCGTGAATTTTGGGATGAAGTTTTTCGAATCACGACTGTAAGTGGTGATATCCAGCAACTCTGTTCGGCCGTTTGGGATGTGACTAAGAAGAAAACTACATTAAAAGCAGAGGATGTTCATAAAGGACTTGAACGTATTTATGCATCTGAAGGACGAGCCCATGAATATTTATTCAACAGATTAACAGCTTTACAATTACGTGTTCTGACGACGTTGGCAAGAAATCCTGAACTCTCTCCAACGACACAAAAATTTATCGAATTATCACAAGCCAATAACGGGCCAAGTATTCTCCGAGTTATAGAATCAGCAACCAAGTTTGATATAATTTTTAAATCGGGAAGAGGAAAGTATGAGTTTGTCTCACCGTTTTTTCGTGAGTGGTTGAAAAGTAGGCTAGGGTAAAATTTATTAGAGTTATCATGCAACTGAGATTAATAGTTACTATCAGGAATCTTTTTGATATGTAGGACTCGAGTTTGCTCGGTGCTTCGGCATTGATGAAGAGATTAGTGGCACTCCGACAAGCGGAGGCCCTACTATAATTTAGAAGTAAGCAGCACTCCAATAAACGTAGGCTCGAAAAATTGTTGTGCTAAGTAAAATTGAAGAAATGCCTATTGTTCGCTGTAATATGGCTGCAAAAACTTTTACAATTAACGGCAGAATACGCCAATAATATAGGAGTGATGAGAGTGCACTTACTACCAGAACTAGCGGTAGCGACTGAAATGACAAAATAAAAGTTGAATTTGGATTAGTAACTTCAAACGGAAACTCACCACCAGCCAGGTAACCAAAGAGAAATTGTGAACCAGCTAACGTTGCGGATTGAATTGCTTGTACGAGGTGATTTAAACTTTTCAGAATCGATTGGAATATAGGAATCTTTAATAAAACGATTGCTATGAAGATTTGCAGTGCTAATCCAATACCGACAACTCGCCAGGAAACAGCACGTTTTTTTTCACTGAATAAAAATGTTAGTGCTATTAAAACAGTGATGCCTATTATTCCTCGTATGATTTCCATATTAGTATTTAAAGATTTTTATAGTGAATAGATATGTATATTTTCAACAAACTAATTCAACCACGGAAATTGATAGTGTAAGAGTTTGCAAGTCATGTTCAACTTGAAAGTTGACATGCGTCTACATCATCTTAAACGTTATGTGTCACAGAAACAAAATCATTAAATATAAATGACTCTATTTAAAGATAAGGCTAATTTAATTTGGGACGTTGCTGATTTGCTTCGTGGTGATTACAAGCAGTCGGACTATGGCAAAGTAATATTACCCTTAACAGTTTTGCGTCGGCTTGATTGTGTATTGGCACCGAGCAAAAAAAATGTGTTGGATTATTTGCCTAATGTAGAAAAACTTTCAGATCACGCGAAAGACCTCACTTTAAATAAAATTGCCGGATTTAATTTTCACAATCGCAGTCAGTTTGATTTTGCAAAATTGATTTCTGACCCTAATCATATTGCCGCTAACTTACGCAATCATATAAACGGATATTCTGCATCAGCCCGTGAGATTATTGAATATTTTAACTTTGATGATCAGATAGAACGAATGGATGATCCCCAAGCGGATATATTATTTCAAGTGGTCAAGAAATTTGGCGAGATTGATCTTGCTGTTATGGATAGTATGGAAATGGGTTATATGTTTGAAGACCTGATTCGTCGTTTTGCAGAGCAATCCAATGAAACGGCAGGTGAGCATTTCACCCCGAGAGAGGTTATCAAACTTATGGTGAATGTGTTATTTAATGCAGATAGCAAATCCTTGACCCAGTCGGGAATTGTCAAAACTTTGTATGACCCCGCTTGTGGCACGGGAGGTATGCTCTCAATTGGTGAAATGCACCTCAAGGACTTTAACCCAAATGCAAAGCTTGAAGTATTCGGGCAGGAGATAAATCCTGAGTCCTACGCAATTTGTAAATCTGATATGCTCATCAAAGGGCAAAATCCCGCTAATATAAAATTTGGCAATACTTTTACTATTGATGGGTTAAGGGATGAAAAATTTGATTATATGCTCTCTAACCCGCCCTTTGGCGTGGACTGGAAAAAAGCTGTCAAAATTATCAAAGACGAAAATGAAAACCTGGGATTTGCCGGACGCTTTGGCGCAGGCTTACCCCGTATTAATGATGGTTCATTGTTGTTCTTGCAGCATATGATTTCCAAAATGAAAGCACCTGAGGATGGTGGCAGTCGTATCGGTATTGTTTTTAATGGTTCGCCCTTGTTTACCGGACAAGCTGGAAGTGGTGAAACAAATATTCGCCAATGGATTATCGAAAATGATTGGTTGGAAGCTATAATTGCTCTGCCGGATCAGCTCTTTTATAATACCGGAATATCTACTTATATATGGATACTTAATAACCATAAAAGCAATCAACGTAAGGGTAAGGTTCAATTAATCAACGCTACTGGCAGCAAAGATGAAGGATTGATGGGTGAAGGTGAACGAGACTTTAACCGCTTTTGGGAAAAGATGCCTCGTTCTTTGGGAAATAAACGCAAGCAAATTCCGGAAAATGGTGAGTCAAAGGGTATTGGATTTATTACTAAACTCTATGGTGATTTTGTAGAAAATGAGTTTGTTAAGATCCTACCCAATGATTTTTTTGGTTATCATCGAATAACGGTAGAACAACCTCTGTTAAAGGATGATGGAAAATGGGATCTTGATAATAAAGGTAAGCCAAAACCAGATGCCAAACTACGTGATTATGAAAACATTCCATTTTTGCGGAAAGACAAGAAAGGCAAACTGGTTCAGCAAAGCATTACAGAATATTTTAAACGGGAAGTAAAGCCCCACCTGCCGGACGCATGGATCGATGAAAAGAAAACCAAAACAGGTTATGAAATTAATTTCACCAAGTACTTTTATGAATTTAAACCCTTACGATCTTTAGCTGAAATTAAAGCTGATATTTTGGCACTGGAAAAAAGTAGTTTCGAGCTCGAGAAAAAGGTATTGGAGTAATGAATCAACAAATCGAGCATAACGATAAAATCATTCTGTTTCAAAGCCGTCAAATTAGACGAGCATGGCATCAAAATGAGTGGTGGTTTTCGATAGTTGATATTGTCAGTGTGTTGACTGATCAGACAGATTCGTTAAAGGCCAGAAAGTATTGGAACAAATTATCTCAGCGATTGCGTGATGAAGGAAGTCAACTGGTGACAAATTGTCACCAGTTGAAATTAAAAGCCCCCGATGGTAAAATGCGCAAAACTGACTGTGGCAATACAGAAGGGATATTACGAATTATCCAATCAATACCATCTTCAAAAGCCGAACCTTTTAAACGCTGGTTGGCAAAAGTGGGCTATGAGCGTATTCAGGAAATTGAAAATCCGGAACTGACACAAGAACGCATGAAAGCCTTGTATGAACAAAAAGGCTATCCCAAGGATTGGATTGATAAACGTTTGCGTGGCATGGCAGTTCGTCAAAATCTGACTGATGAATGGAAAGAGCGTGGCATCGAAAATCAAAAAGATTTCGCCATTTTAACTGCTGAAATATCCAAAGCCACTTTTGGTATGACTCCTGGCGAATACAAAAATTACAAAAATATCCCGACAAAATCTAAAGCCAATCTCAGGGATAACATGACCGACCTGGAATTAATTTTCACTATGTTAGGTGAAAAAGTTACCACCGAAATATCAGAGCAAGAAAAACCGAATACGTTTACAGATAATAAAAAAGTCGCCAGGCGTGGCGGTACAGTTGCCGGGAATGCCAGACAAGATACAGAAAAAGAGTTGGGTAGAAGTATTGTTTCTGAAAAGAATTATTTACCCGATTCATCCTCTGAATTAGGCAAAGATAAATTGGAGGATAAATGATGAAACGCTACGATAAATATAAGGATAGTGGGATAATTGATAATGAAAAATTGAGAATTGAGAATGCCTCTATGACAGCGGATTTTTATCATGAAATTCGTAGTATTGTTCAGTCATCCAAAAGTAAGGTTTATACAGCTGTTAATACTGCAATGGTTGAAGCCTATTGGCTCATTGGAAAACGTATTGTCGAAGAAGAGCAGCAAGGAAAAGAGCGTGCGAAATATGGTCAAGAGCTCATTAAGAAATTATCTGTTGAATTGAATACGGAATTCGGCAAAGGATTCTCTGTTGCTAACTTAAAGAATTTCAGGCAGTTTTACCTTGCTTTTGCTGGTGACAAGAAAAGCTACGCGCTGCGTAGCCAATTGAGTTGGACTCACTATCGTGCACTCATTCGAATCAAAGATACTAACGCACGTCTCTGGTATTTGGAAGAAACCATTGCTCAAAACTGGTCAGCCAGAGCCTTGGATAGGCAAATAAAAATTAAGGAATGAAAAATTAAGGAATGAAACGTGATAATATAATAATCAATAAGTCTTACGATTTTGCAAAACGTATTGTGAAATTGTATTTATTTTTATCTAAAGAAAAGAAGGAATATACTTTATCAAAGCAAGTTTTGCGTTCAGGAACTTCAATAGGTGCAAATATTGAGGAAGCCCAAGGTGGGCAGAGTAAAAGAGATTTTATTGCTAAAACTCAAATATCTTTTAAGGAAGCAAAGGAAACTCATTATTGGCTCAGACTCCTTAGAGATACTAATATATTGGAAGAAAAACCAGCAAACTCATTAATTAATGATTGTGAAGAAATATTATATATTCTTTCTGCAATTCTGAAAAGCAGTAAACAGGGAACTGAGAAATGAATAAGGAAGGAAAGAAAAGATTAAAATATATAGTAGATATACAAAAAGGAAAGGTGCCAAGGGAAATGACTCTGCGTAATATGGGTAAATTCCCAATATATTTAGCAATGGACTACTTACGCAGAGAACATAAACAAATATCATATGTGCCTGATTTTAAAAAATATGTTTTGGTTGATGAGAATGAAATTCTTTTACTTTGGGACGGTTCGAATGCCGGTGAGTTTATGTGGTCAAGGCCAGGTGTCTTGTCGTCAACAATGGCGGTAATTAAACCTAAGTTATCTATTAAAAAGTCATTTTTATTTTATCAATTCAAATTACTTGAACGATATTTGAAAGATATAACTGTAGGAATGGGAATACCACATGTTAATCCACAAGAATTTCTTAATTTTTCGTTTTTCATTCCTTCATTTCAAAGCCAAACCACCATCTCAAACTACCTTGACTGCAAGACTGCGGAAATTGATCAACTCATTGCACAGAAAGAAAAATTGTTGAGTTTGTATGAAGAAGAAAAAACCGCAGTTATTAATCAGGCAGTAACCAAGGGCATTAATCCGGATGTAAAACTAAAAGATAGCGGCGTTGCTTGGCTGGGGGAAATTCCTGAACATTGGGAAGTTAGGAAGTTGAAGTATGTTGTATCAATTAACGATGAATCATTACCAGAAACAACCAATGATGATTACGAAATTGAATATGTGGATATTTCAAATGTAAAAAGTGGATTAGGAGTTTTGGCAGCAGAACCATACTCTTTTAGCAAGGCTCCTTCAAGAGCCAGGCGAATTGTTCAAGATGGCGATATAATTGTTTCTACAGTTCGAACATATTTGAAATCAATAGCAAAGATTAACAATCCACCAAATAATCTAATTGTGTCTACTGGATTCGCGGTAGTAAGACCTGTGCAGATAATATCAGGCTTCTTAGGTTTTCTATTTTACTCTGAACTTTTGATTGGAGAAATAATTTCACTTTCTAGCGGAGTTAGTTATCCTGCCATAAACGCTTCAGAAATTGGTGATATATTTGTGCCAATTCCGAAATCTGGTGAACAAACCGCCATCATCGAGTACATTGAAACTGAAACTGCTCGCATCGAGTCCAAAATCACAAAAACCAAAAAAATCATAGCCTTGCAAAAAGAATATCGTACTGCTCTGATTAGCGAGGTGGTTACAGGAAAAATCAAAGTAACAAGGGAGGTTAATCATGAGTAATTTTATGTTAATGGAGCCGACAAATCAGACATTCCAGGAGCTACTTGGTAATGGTATTAAATACGTTGTTCCAAGATTTCAAAGAGATTATGCATGGGATCAGGAGCAATGGGAAGATTTATGGGCCGATATTGAAACGCTTGATAAAGAGCAGTATCATTACATGGGATATATTGTGGTACAAAGAAAAGGGCAATTTGAGTTTGAAATGATAGATGGACAACAACGATTAGTTACGCTATCCTTGGTTGTCCTGGCAGCGATGAGGCAGGTCAAAGCATTAATTGACAGTAATAAGGAAGCACAAGATAATGAGGAACGATTGAAAGAAATAACAGGGCGATTTATTGGCTCAAAAGATATTGTTTCTCTGAGGGTTAGTAGCAAGCTAACATTGAATCGAAATAATAATCGATTTTATAGGGATATTTGTTCTTATTTAAATTTACCTAACCAGCGAGTTTTGACTGCAACCAATAAGCAATTAAAGCAGGCATTTGAGTTTTTTGATGCAAAAAATATTGGAGCAACTGGTAGTGAAATAGGCCGGTTTATTGATAAATTCACATCACAAATGATTTTTACAAAAATTGTTGTTCAAGATAGTTTAAATGCCTATAAAGTTTTTGAGACCTTGAATGCCAGAGGGGTAAAGCTTTCGACGCCTGATTTATTGAAAAACTATATTTTTTCTGTCATTACCCAAAATGATGATGTAACAGATGAAAAACTAGATGAACTAGATGAAGATTGGTCTTTTATTATCACTCAATTAGGGGAAAATAATTTTACTGATTTTGTGCGTTATCACTATAATTTTCAGAAAAAATTGGTTACAAAAAAAGATCTTTTTAGATCCATTCGACAAGTATACGTTCAACCTAAGGATACTTATTCTTATTTAAGTTCATTAACGGAATATGCTTCTGTCTATGCCGGGTTACAAAATCCATATGATGAATTCTGGAGTCAGCAAAAGGAATCTTATCAAGAAGCAACTTTTTATCTGGAAGGATTAAAATTGTTTGGTATCAAACAACCATTTCCCATACTGATGATTGCATTCAAAAAATTCTCTGCTGAAGAATTTATTAAAACTTTAAAATATTTGTATATTCTCTCTATTCGATACAATGTTGTCTGTCGCTACTCACCGAATGAGCAGGAAAAAAATTATAATCAGATTGCTATTAAAATTTTCAATCAAGAGCATAAGAGAGCCAGTCATATAAAGAATAGTGAAGAGTTTAAACAACTATATCCTGATGATAACGCGTTTAGGAATGCTTTTGAGTTTTATAAATTGCCAAGCAGGCGATCAGCTAAAAAAATCAGATTTTTATTAGCAGCTATTGAAAATAGTTTTGGTCGTGAATTAAGTTATCTGGATATTGTTTTAGAACATATCTGCCCTTATAATCCTGAGCAAGATTGGCGAAATCATTTTGGTGAAGGAATCAATGATATTTCTGACCGTCTTGGCAATATGGTTTTATTGGAAAGAGATGAATTGAAGCACGCTGATTTTATCGAAAAAAAGAAGACTTATTTAGACACATCCTTTCGACTTGCAAAAAAAGTAGCAGAATATGATAGCTGGGATTTAACTAATTTAAATCGCTATCAGAAATGGCTTGCTGAGCAGGCTGTAAAAACTTGGAGGGTGGATTGACTCAATGAGCCAGTTAACATCCGAAAATACTTTTGAAACCGCAATTATTAAATCTTTGATTGAAAATGGCGGTTATCGTGAGGGTAAAGCAACCGATTACAGCCCTGAACTGGGTATGTTTAAATCGGAAATCCTACATTTTTTAAAAGATACCCAAGCGAAGCAATGGGAAAAATTGTCAGCCATCCATAGCAGTGATGTTGAAAATCGACTAATCCAGCGTCTGTGTAAAGAAATAGATTTGCGAGGTAGTCTTGATGTGATTCGCAATGGTTTTGTAGATTATGGAGTGCGTTTCAAAATGGCTTTTTTTAAGCCTGAATCGGCTATGAATCCTGATACTATTGTCTTGTATAATCAGAATCGGCTCAAGGTAGTTCGTCAGGTTTATTACAGTAAGAAAAACAAAAACTCAGTGGATTTATTATTGTCGCTTAACGGCCTTCCCGTTGCCACTCTTGAGTTAAAGAATCGTTTTACCGGTCAAAACACGGCTAATGCTAAAAAGCAATATGCCACAACACGGGATAACAAAGAACTGCTCTTTACCTTTAAGAAAAGAGCTCTGGTGCATTTTGCTGTCGATGATGAAGAGGTTTATATGACGACTCGCATTGATGGAAATAAAACTCATTGGTTACCATTTAATAGAGGAGATAACCACGGTAAGGGAAATCCAATTAACCCGGATGGTTATAAGAGCGATTATTTATGGAAATATATTTTAGCAAAGGATAGCTGGCTGGAAATTATTGGGCGTTTTATTCATTTGCAAAGTGAAACGTTTGAGTTTGAAGGGCATACTCGCAAAAAGGAAAAAATGATTTTCCCACGTTATCATCAATTGGATTCTGTGCGAAAAATCACAGAGCATGCTCAATCAAACGGCTCCGGTTGCAACTATTTAATACAGCATTCAGCAGGTTCCGGTAAGAGTAACTCGATTGCCTGGCTTGCCTATCGTTTGTCAGGTTTGCATAATATCGAGGATCAACGAATCTTTGACAGTGTTATCGTCGTGACGGATCGCAGGGTTTTAGATTCGCAATTACAAAACACGATTTATCAGTTTGAGCATAAGTCAGGAGTAGTGCAGCGGATCGATAAAGACAGTCAACAATTGGCTGATGCAATAGGTAGTGGAGCCAATATTATTATAACCACTTTGCAGAAATTTCCGTTTGTAATTGATAAAGTGGACGATCTGCCGGATCGGAATTATGCGGTTATTGTTGATGAAGCCCATAGCTCTCAAGGGGGTGAAGCCGGCAAGAAGTTGAAAGAGGTTTTGTCATCAAAAAGTGAACGGCTGAAATCAACAGATTCTCCAACAGTAGAGGAGCCGTACCCAAATTACGGAGATGATGACGGCGAGGTTGAAAATTCTCAGGAATTGATCAACCGTTACATCGAACGTTCTGCAGCGGCTCGTGGTCAACAAAGTAACTTATCGTTTTTTGCATTTACGGCTACACCCAAATATAAAACTTTGGCGGTATTTGGTTATAAAGACCGAGCTGGTAAACCTCAACCCTTTCATTTGTACTCTATGCGTCAGGCTATTGAAGAGGGCTTTATTCTGGATGTGCTGCAAAACTACAGTACGTATTCAATTTATTACAAGATATCTAAAGCCATAGAAGAGAATCCTGAAATTAATAAAAAGAAAGCCGCAAAAGCGATAGGGCGTTTTGTTTCTCTTCACCCGCATAACCTGGCACAAAAAACAGAAGTGATTATTGAGCATTTTCGTCAGATTGTTGCCGGCAAGATTGGGGGCAGAGCCAAAGCGATGTTGGTGACAAGTTCCAGGCTGCATGCCAAACGTTATTTTGTAGAGTTTAAACGCTATATTAAAGAGAATGGATATGAGAGGCAAATTAAGATACTAGTTGCTTTCTCCGGTAAGGTAATCGATGACGATTTTCCTGAAGGTGTTTCAGAACCTCAATTGACAGGTTATAGTGAGAAGGAATTACCCGGGGTATTTAATCAAGAAGAGTATAAAATTTTAATTGTTGCCGATAAATACCAAACGGGCTTTGACCAGCCCTTACTGCATACTCTATATGTCGATAAATTACTATCAGGAGTTAAGGCTGTGCAGACACTTTCTCGTTTGAATCGAACAACTACCGGCAAAGAGGATACTTTTATACTGGATTTTGTGAATGACCGGGAAACGATATTGAAATCTTTTCAGCCTTATTATGAAATTACTTCGGTCAGTGAAGAACCTGAGCCAAATCATCTTTACGATTTGAAAGAAAAACTGGACGAGTGGCAGATTTATTTAACTTCAGAAATAGATGCTTTTGCAAAGTTCTATTTCAGTCCAATGACTCAAATGACGACGAAGGCACAATCAAAACTCTATGCTTATATTGATCCAGCGGTTGACCGCTATAGGGCAATTGAAACCGAAGATGAAAAGGATGAATTTAAAAAGAGCCTGCGTAGCTGGACAAACTTATATTCATTCCTGGCTCAAATTATGCCTTTCAGAGAGATAGAGTTTGAAAAATTCTATGCTTATGCAAAATTGCTGCAAACCAAGTTACCCAAACGTATTTTATCAGAGAGGTTAAAGTTTGTCGATGAAGTGGCCATGGAGTATTATCGTCTACAAAAAATTAAGGAAGGCTCCATTGATTTAATAACCGGTGAACATGGTGAGTTAGACGGCATATCAGAAGCGGGAATTAAGCGGACAAAAGAAGAAAAAGTAGCGTTATCTGAAATTGTTGATGTATTGAATGAGCGTTTTGGTACTGAGTTTGAGGAAGCAGACAGATTGTATTTTGAACAGATTGAAACTGAGTTAATGAATGATACGACATTACAGACTCAGGCAAAGGTCAATAAGATGGATACTTTTAAATATGCGTTTGAAGAGATGTTTATTGATAAGTTAATTGAACGGATGGATCAGAATCAGGAAATATTTGAGAAGATATTGGAAAATCAATCATTTGGGAATTTAGTAAAGGAATTGATGATGAAAAAAGTATACACAAGGCTGAATGAGAATGGCAAGAAAAGCAATTAACTTGAATATCGGTATTTAGTAATAATTGAACAATTAGATACGATGTTCAAAATTAATGCAAAAATTTAAAAATCATCTCGGCTAAATTGGGTCCAATATTTTTAACATCACTAATATCAACAACTGATGCTTTTTTCAGTTTGTTCAAGTTACCAAAATGTTGAAGCAATATTTTTCTGCGTACTGAACCAAGTCCCGGTATGTCATCCAGCACAGTCTCTTTAATTCTTTTTGATCGAATGTCAGCATTAAAAGTATTGGCAAATCGATGTGCCTCATCACGCATGTGCTGTAATAACTTCAATCCCTCGTTGTAGTACGGTAAGTTTAGGGGTGGGCGGTTATCAGTAAAAATAATTGTCTCTTGTTTTTTTGCTAAACCAATCAAAGGTGGCGGTTCAATATCATTTGATAAAAATGCACTTAAGGCAGCACTGACTTGGCCTTTACCGCCATCGATAACTACAAGATCAGGGAAGTTTTTATTCTCAATTTTTAATCGGCAGTAACGTCTTGAGACAACCTCTTGCATAGCTTTAAAATCATCGTTGCCGATAAAACTTTTTATTTTGTAGCGACGGTATTGCTTATTGTTGGGTGTGCCATTTAAAAATTGTACCATGGAGGCTACGACAAACGTTCCTGAAATATGGGAAATATCAAAGCACTCAATACATTTTGGAATAGAATCAAACTGCAAAATATTTTGCAGTTCTGTGGATGCGGTATGAGATTTATTTATATCGTTATTTTCTCGTGTAAATTTCCTGGTTTTTAACAACGTATTTCCTAATGCTTTAACCAGATCGCGAATTTCTGCAGCTTTTTCATAATTTTGATTCATCGATTCAATCTGCATTTCAGATTTCAAATCACTGAGCCATTCTTTAGATTTACCTTCTAAGAAAATTGATGCGCTATTAACTCTCTGACGATATTCGTCAGTTGTGATAATATTAGTATGACCAAAAATTTCAGATCTCACATCATCATATAATTTCCAACGATCATCATCAATTTTTTTTGGATGTGCATCACTGAGCAAAATCCCATATTTTTGGCGTAAGTGAAATAATGTTTTTCGCAATAATCCTGAATGGGCGAAGGGGCCGAAATAAATAGATTTTTCATCTTGCTTTAATCGCGTCAGCCTAAATTTTGGCATTTCATTATTGACGTCAACCCTGATCATCAAAAATCTTTTATCATCGACGAAGTCAGTATTGTATTTCGGCTTCCATTTTTTAATTAATTTTCCTTCAAGCAACAATGCTTCTGCTTCGCTTTTAACTTCAATTGTCTCAATATCCCAAATCAGTTCAATCATTGAAGCAACTTTGGGCTGTGAGTGATTAAATTTTCTGGAAGTTTGGAAATAAGTAGAAACTCTTTTTTTTAGATTTTTGGCTTTGCCAACATAGATAATGCGTCCCAGACGGTCTTTCATTAGGTAGACACCTGGACTCTGAGAAATCTTTCTAACTAATTCTTTCAGTTTACTTTTAACAGATAGTGGCATTTTAATAGATTTCTGCTATACTCACAGAGTTCTTGATGTTTATTTTACAATATACTTTATAGTGAAGCAGTTAATTTAATTAAATTTATTTATGGGTCAAAATAGAATTATCAATCTTATCAGTCTGGGTGATGAACTATTGCTGGGAATTAGAGAAAATTCTCATCTTACTTATATTGGTAAGAAATTAGCTGATAGAGGACTTAATATAAACAGCAATTTTGTAATACCTGACAAACCTGAAGTGATTAAGGAATGCTTTGAATATTCATGGAAATCGGCAGATATTGTTATCACTACTGGTGGGTTAGGGCCAACTCAGGATGATCTTACACTGGATACAATAGCTAAATCACTAGGGTTGAAATTAGTTATAGATGTGGATGCTGAAGTTAACATCAGAAACATTTTTCAAAAAAAGAATATAGTAGTTACCAACAATGTTCTACGACAGTCCTATAAACCGGAAGGCTCAGAAATATTACCCAATGAGTATGGAACAGCACCTGGAATTTGGTATGAAAAGGATAGCAAGATACTAATTATGCTTCCCGGTCCGGAATCTGAATTAAAATCAATGTTCGAGAAATTCGTATTACCAAAAATAGAAAAACTAAACTTGGTAGATTTTGAAAAAACATATGTTCAAATTAGAACATGCGGTGTGGGTGAGTCGACTTTAGAAGAAAAACTTAATCCAATACTGAGTGAATATGAAGATAAATTAAATATTGGTTATTGTGCACACCATGGAATGGTTGATGTTAGATTAAAATCAATTCGCGATAGTCTCACTAGAAAAGATGTAGAACGAATTGGCGATAGATGCAGTGATATTGTTGATGAGGATTTTATTTGTTTTGGCGATGAAACTATCGAAAATATTATTGTTCAACATTTAATTTATGCTGACAAAAAATTTGCTGTGGCCGAGTCATGCACGGGAGGATTATTATCAAATGTGATTACAGATGTTCCCGGTGCATCTAATGTTTTTAATGGTGGAATAGTATGTTATACTGATGATTCTAAAGTTCTAATGCTTGATGTTCCAGAGGCTTTAATACAGCAACATGGATCTGTCAGTGCCGAGTGTGCTGTTGCGATGGCAACCGGTGTTGCAGAAAAATATTCTGTTGACTATGGATTAAGTGTTACTGGATATGCAGGACCCGGCGTGGGTGATAGTGATAATCCGGTTGGCACAGTTTATGTGGGTTATAGCTCAGCTTTGGGTGCCTGGTCACAAAAATTTAATTTTACAGGAACTCGCACAGCCATCAAAAAGCGAGCAGTCATAGCTGCATTGGACTGGGCACGTCGTAAGTTCTTAACTTATGACATCGAAGAATTCGATTATTTATTTGCTGATTTGAGCAGGTTATCATAATAGCAAAATGCGTGCTCAACTGGAAGCTATTGTAGATGAACTCAAACAATTGAGGGATGAAAATGTAGAAGCTGTCTATCTGGCAGATGAAACACTGGAGAATCTTCGAGCTAACATTAGTGATAATTTACAAACGCAAGTTGGTGAAAATAAAATTGTAAATAATTCACCCCAAAAACTTTCTAATACTGATGTAAATCAACTAGCAGAATTAAATGAACTTAATTTAGCCGAGAAAGAAAAATCACAGATTGCTGTAAGTTCAAAGCGAAGAGAAAAGGCGTTAGAAGATGTTGAATTAATTGCCAAACCAGAATATTTTGAATTACCTGAGGGTGATAAATTAACTCAATGGAATTGGTTGCGCGATCGAGTTTTGCATTGTTCAGTCTGCAAATCTCATGTCAGGGAAGGGAAGCAAATTGTTTTTGGTGTCGGTGATGTTAATTCTGATATATTTTTCTGTGGTGAAGCACCCGGTGCTGATGAAGAAAAACAAGGTGAACCTTTTGTCGGTGCAGCCGGACAATTGCTCAATAGAATTATTTCGGCAATGGGATTGAAAAGAGAGAATGTTTATATCGGAAATATAATGAACTGGAGACCGGAAAAACCTAACATGGAATTTGGAAACAGACCACCAACTCAAAATGAAATGGATTTTTGCTTACCCTATCTTATCGCTCAGTTAAAAATAGTTTCTCCAAAAATAATTGTCGCACTTGGGGCAACGGCTGCAAAAGGATTGCTCGGCAAAATAGGGGAGCGATCAATGCGTGATTTGCGAGGAAACTGGTTTGACTTTCACAAAATTCCATTGATGGTTACTTATCATCCTTCCTACCTGTTACACAACAGTACTTTGAGAGCGAAGAGACAAGTATGGGAAGATATGCTAAAAGTTATGGATAGAGTAAGTTTAACAATTAGTGAAAAACAACGTGGCTATTTTTTGAAATAATATTTAACTAAAAATCTATGAATACTGAAATATTATTATTTTGTGATGCAGCTAAAGATATTGGAGGTAGAATGAGCATTCTGGATGCTGTTGATACAGTTATTGGCCCTGAACTACCTGTTATTGTAAAGAGATGTTCGGTAGTTGCTCGTTTTCGAATCGCTAAAGTTGAAGAAGGCATGCATAACTTTAAGTTAATTATCATTGATATGGATGGCAGTTCAGTCGTAAATATGGAAGGTAATTTTAATATGAGAATGAGTGAGGGGGCAGACTCTGCGGGGGCAAATTTAATTATTGATATGAATAACCTTAAATTTGAAAATAATGGCGAACACTCAATCAGTGTCGCTATTGACGGCCAGGAGATTTCATCTATTCCTCTATATGTTAGGGTTATTAAACCACCAAATGCTATTGATGAAAATTTGATTTGAAATCTTGGTGACCGACAGGATTTTAATCTAATTTTTTAAATGGCTCATTTTTTCATTGAAGTGCCTTCTGTAAATGGAGTGATTCACTGAATAGTTTTATAAAGAGTGTGGACAATTCGTATTGAATTTTATTATAAAAATAAAATAAATATTTAGCACTCATCGTCCAATGGATAGGACATTGGTCTCCGGAACCGAAGATCCGGGTTCGAGTCCCGGTGAGTGTACCAACTATTTAAATACTAATTATTAATTGCGAATTACAAATAATCGAAAAAATAAAGGAGGTATAAAATGAGTTATGAGATGAATGAATTGTTAGATTTAATGGTAGATCAGGGGTCATCTGATTTGCATATTCAAGTTGGACAACCCCCTACACTTAGATTGCATGGCGGTATGGTTCCAGTTGAAGGTGATCCATTGAAACCAGAAGACACTGAAGCTCTCATGATGTCTATAGCCTCAGAAGTTCATCAGGAACGGGCCAAAACAAAAGGTGGAACAGATTTTGGTTTTGCGTTTATGGATAAAGCCAGATTTCGCGTGAGTATTATGAAAGCTAAAGGAAACTATGGTATCGTTTTACGTCAAATTCCCAATAAAATGTTTGGCTTAAGAGAAGTCGGTTTACCGGAAAAAATTAAAGAGCTTCTTTGCCGTCCTCGAGGTCTTATCTTAGTAACGGGTCCAACAGGTTCTGGTAAGTCGACAACATTAGCTTCAATGATTAATTGGATTAATGAAAATCGTGATGGACATATCATAACGATTGAAGATCCCATCGAATATTATCATGAACACAAACGTTGCTTGGTTACTCAACGTGAAGTGGGAAATGATGTCGCATCTTTTGCTGATGCGATTCGAGGTGCATTGCGCCAGGATCCTGATGTCATACTAGTTGGTGAAATGAGAGACCTTGAAACAATTGAAGCTGCGGTAACTGCAGCTGAGACGGGTCACTTAGTTTTTGGTACTCTTCATACAACCGGTGCCGCAAGGACAGTTGATCGTATTGTTGATGCTTTTCCGGCCAGCACTAAAGACCAAATTCGGACACAGTTAGGGTCATCAATTATATCAGTTATTTCTCAGGTTTTGTGTAAGAAAATTGGAGGCGGTCGTATAGCAAGTTATGAAATCATGGTTGCCACTAGTGCTATCCAGGCATTGATTCGTGAAAATAAATCGTATCGAATTGCATCAGACATTCAGACTGGCTCTGCCTTGGGTATGATAACATTGGATGCTCATTTAATGAGTTTGGTAAATCGTGGTTTAGTTCATGCAGAAGAAGCATTGGAAAAAGCGGCTATGCCAAAGGAAATGCGAGAAAAGATGCTTGCTAGTGGTATTGATGTACCTACTTATTAGTTGTTGATTTGTTGTATTGGATTATAATTTTGTTATGTTTAAGGAACACAATAGAGAACTTTGTGAAATCCTTAAAAATAGTTGTACTATTAGTAGCGATCAACTAAGTGATTTAAGGGAGAGTCAATTAGTAACTGGTAAAACAATTGCAACGTTAGCAATAGATTCCGGTTACATTACAAAGGAAAATTTATTGCGTGATATAGCCAATCATTTACAGTGGGAATATTTAGAAAATTTACCAACTGAGATACCAGATGATCTATTGAGTGTGATACCTGTTGAAGCTGCTCGTGCGTATGCTATAGTTCCAGTAAAAGCGGATTCAGCTTCAGTGGATTTGGTTGCTAAAGATCCTTTCAACAGTCATATTGTGGAGGAATTGACATTCTCATTAAACAAAGAAATCAGATTGATTGTCAGTGCTCCTGATGATGTGGAAAAATTATTTCTATCATCATATGGAGAGGATAAAATTACTGTAAATGAACTATTAGATAAAATAAATTCAGACTATCAGGAAAAAATTAATGATGATGAATTAAGTGATACTGAGCTGAATGCAAAAGCTAATGATGCACCAATAGTTAAATTTGTAAATTTGATTTTAACACAAGCCATAAAAGATGAAGCTTCCGATATACATTTTGAACCTTTCGATAATCAGTTTCAGATCAGATATAGAATTGATGGCGCACTCTATGAGATGACTCCACCTCCAGTAAATTTAGCTATCCCCGTAATTTCAAGGATAAAAGTTTTAGCTAATCTAAATATTGCAGAACGAAGAATTCCGCAGGATGGAAGAATTAATATAACTATAGCAGGGAGATTAGTCGACTTGCGAGTATCAACATTGCCAACTCAGTTTGGCGAAAGTGTTGTGCTTCGAGTACTTGATAAATCAGTGGTTAATCTTGATATTGAACAACTCGGTATGCCGGAAGAAGTATTAACCTATGTTAAAAAAGTAGCTAACAGGCCCAATGGAATTTTTATTGTTACCGGCCCAACCGGAAGTGGGAAAACTACTACACTTTACAGTGCTTTAAAAAATGTTAATCGTGAAGAAATAAAAATACTAACGATTGAAGATCCTGTTGAGTATGAGATAGACGGCATCATGCAAGTTGGAATAAACAATCAATCAGGCCTAGATTTTTCGAGAGCTCTAAGAGCCTTTTTGCGCCAAGATCCGGATAAGATTTTAGTAGGAGAAATCCGGGATTTGGAAACAGCACGAATTGCAGTTCAAGCTTCATTAACAGGGCATTTGGTTATGAGTACACTTCATACCAATGATGCACCGGGAGCCATTACTCGATTAATTGATATGGGGTTGGAGCCTTATCTGATATCTGCTTCTCTTGAATCTGTTTTAAGCCAACGTTTGGTAAGAAAGATTTGTCCAAGTTGTAAACAAACTTACAAACCGACTGAAAAAATTATTGAGCAGTTAGGGATGAGTGCCAAGATAATTGGAGATAAAAACTTTTTATTTGGCAGTGGTTGTACTAAATGTAATAAGACCGGGTATAAAGGTCGTATTGGATTGTATGAATTATTGAAGATAACTGATTCATTAAGAAATATTATTACTCAGAGTGGAGAGACATTATACCTTAAGCAAAAGGCAGTAGAAGAGGGCATGGTCAGTTTGCGTAATAATGGTATACAGGCGATTCTAGATGGGGTGACTACATCTGAAGAAGTTCTAAAGTACACTTGATATGTTATGGCATTACCAGTTCCATTATTTTTTTGACAGTGTTACTGTTATCTGAATGGAGTCCTTCCTGCTGGTATTGAAGAACACCTTTATCGTCAAAGATACTGATAATATTTGAATGGGAAAATTCCAAGGGTGATATCTTTTTATATTTTGTTCCCATTACATTGGCAAATACTCTGATATTTTCTTTGGAACCAGTTAGGAAAAGCCAATTGTCACTGAGCATGTTATTTTTCTTTGCAAATTCTTTTAAGTGCTCTGGAGTATCCGTATCGGGATCTATACTGACTAATAAATATTTAATTTCCTTTTTTGTTTTCGATGATACCTGATCATAAATATTTTTCATGTGAGCGACTAACTTAGGACAGGCAGCTTGACAGGAAGTATAGATCATAACAACAACCAGTACGTTGCCTTGTAAATCTTTCAGTTCCAGTGACTGATTATTCTGGTTTATCCAAACTGATGGAAGTTGGAAAATTGACATCTCATTGATAGGTGTTTTTTCGGCAATAGAAAATTGATTAATTAAGATCAATATTAGTAATAAAATATATTGTGTAGGTTTGGTCATATTAATTTTTTTCAATATCTTTGGCACATCTAAATCCCAGGTTTCTGATACAAAAATTTGCTTTTAAGCTTCCTCTGAATGCATATCTCATAAATGCGGCATAATTCATTAAATCAGATGCACCAATGGAACCTGCAGCACAAAATAAATTGCGATCTAAATCGTTATTGGATCTGTTTTCCCCAGAAATCATAATTGAGTTAAAATCGAGTGTCCATTCCCAGACTAGTCCATGCATATCAAAGACACCCCAATAATTTCTATATGTAGAGCCGATATTATGAGTATAAGTCCTGGGTGTTTCATAACTCTTGATAATTCGTTCAGTATAAAGTCTATCCTTTGTCGCATCAATATCTGTTTCATCAGCCCTGGCGACATATTCCCATTCATCAACAGTTGATAACCTCATATCCTGGCACTCACAATAAGCTTTTGCAGCATACCATGAAATATCGACGACTGGTGCATCAGGCGATATGTTTTTGGGGATTGTTTCATCATCAATCCACATCGACAAGTAGTTGTCATCGGCAAATAATTCTATAACTTTTGATTTTTTCCATTCCGGGTATTTCTTAACAAACTCCAAATATTGCTTATTTGATACTGGATAAATATCTATATAAAAATCTTTTACTGTAACATCAGACAATTTTTTTCCATACAATGGAGTATATGTTCCCCCATAAATTTTTGCGATTTTACTATTTTCCTTTGCGTTACAATTTATGGAGAATAAAATTAATAATGAACATAAATAATATTTAACTGAACCGATCATAATTTCTCCCTAATACGTTTTACCATTTTAGGCGTGACATATGTTTTGTTATTATCCCAGCTGTTGTAAATATATGTTAATACGTTAGCTATGTCTTCATCTGATAACAACTGTGACGGCATAACACTACTATATTTCTTGCCATTAACCGTTATTTCACCAGATTTTCCTTTTAAAATAATTTCAATTGCCCGGGCCACATCTTTGTTTAAATAATCTGAATTTGCCAGTGGGGGAAATACATTACTCATGCCACTACCGTTTAGCTGATGGCATGCCAGACAAGTTCTGTTATAAATATGCTTACCAGTTAATATTCTTTCGCTTTTAGTACTTGCTACTTCTGGCGGAATGTTTTCATCCGGCATAACCTGAATGGTACTTCCTTCTGGGAGATAAATTCCCTCCTGCAATTTTCCTGAATAGATAGCTTTGTTTTCATTACCTTTCACCTTGAGCATGCCTAACGCTCCTTTGTTAAAGGCTCGAAATATTGAATGATCGACGAGGATAAATGTTCCGGGTACTTCAACTTTAAATTCAATAATTGCAGCACCACCAGCGGGAATTAGGGTAGTTTGAACATTCTCATTAATAGCTGTTCCCCCTTCAATATTTACCCTGTCAAAAATTTCTCCGATGACGTGAAATGAAGAGACCAGATTAGGACCACCATTTCCGACAAATAACCTGATGGTTTCACCTACATTGGCCGTCAGTGCATTGTCGCCGGTTAATGCCCCAACTTTCCCATTAAACACGACATAGTCAGCCATTTCATTAACCGCCTTTTTCATATCAAAAGGTTGTAGACCTTGCTGGCCATATTCTCCTTTGGTATAAAAATCACCCTGCATGACATAATACTCTCGATCAACTTTAGGTATTCCACCAATTGGTTCAACGAATATTAACCCGTACATTCCATTGGCTATATGCATTCCAACGGGTGCCGTAGCACAGTGGTATACATATAATCCAGGATTGAGCGTCTTAAATGAAAATACTGTTTTATGACCAGGAGCTACGAATGATGAAGTTGCTCCACCCCCCGGGCCGGTAACAGCATGCAAATCAATATTGTGAGGCAATTTATTCTCAGGATGGTTTTTAAGGTGAAATTCTACCTCATCACCCACTCTGGTTCTTATAAAACTTCCCGGAACTGTACCACCAAAAGTCCAGTAAATATATCTCACACCCTCAGTAAGTTCTCCTTCCAGTTCGATCACTTCCATATCTACAATTAATTTAGCAGCTAAACTATTACCTACAGATGGAGGTACATATGGAGGGCGGGTCAAAATTGCTTTAATTTCTCCGGTAGATTTTTTTGTTTTCCAGTCGTAGGAATTATACTTACCGGTAGTGCTAAATATTGAATTAGTAAATATTAATAAAGTATTTATAAATACTATTAGATAGATAAAAGATTTTTTTAATTCATAACATTTCATGATATATTTTTTATTAACATTTAGTTGAGACTATAGGTGCCTTCTTAATATTTCTAGGTTTATTGGATATTTCAGTAATCAACGGTATTTTATTTTAATTTATATAACTAGCATATCACTCTGTATATTATTACAAGTATTTAATTGTTTTTGATTTGTAGCATTATTATTTTCTGACTTCTCATCAGTAAGTATGCAAAAATTATTTAATGTACATTTTGAACATTGATCTATATCCCTGTTCATTAAAAAATCCATTGCCTTAATAATGTAGTTTTCAACTTCAGCTAATTCATCTGAGTTGATAATGTTGTTCTCATATTTGAAGTTCTCAAAAAACCAGTTAAATGCTTTTCTTCCAGCATGGAATATTGAAAGACAAACAGGTCCATTTGATACACATTTTATTCCGTATTCGGAACAAGCTACAAGTGGAGTTCGATAATTATTGCTTGAAGGTACTAATGATAGACTTAGTTTAACAAGTATAATCAGCTCATCAACTAAACCATAGATATAGCCTGTTGTAAGTTTAATATCTTTTTCTTTTATTATGCCACTACTGGATTCCATATTATTTTTCCATTCATCTACCAGTATCATTTTATTATCTTCTATATATTGTATAATATTATTTTTTTTCATAATTAGATTTTTGTATGTTTAGTTTGTTATTGAGTCATATACATATCTATTTAATTTATCGTTATGATTACATAGTTTAACAACTATCTTTGCCTGAGAATATGGGAGCTGAAAAAATTTTCCACGTAACCCTCGTTTACGAGCATTTTTTAAGATTTCATTTGCTTCAATCCTGGTTACGTTATTGCTAACTATTAGTAACCTTGTTCCAAAAACTAAAATAACTACACCCAGTTGTAGTCGAATATTTGTAGTAGGATAAAATCTCCAAAGCTGATTTTCTCCTGTTGTATGAAATTTATCATTTTGATATTCTGTAAAAATTTTCAGGAATTCAATAATCTCCTTATTTAAAATTAGATACTGGCTAAACAATGTAGCTAAAATTGACTGTGATATGTTGAAATCCTTATTATTGATGGAGATCAGAAATTTAACTAATGTTTTCTTCATTGGCTGAATATTTAGATCAACTAAAAGTTTAAATAAATTAATTGAAGAATTGTTGAGTTCCGGAATGTTTTTATTTTCTAAATTTGCGATTATTTTTTTTATTAGATTATTTAGTATTCCGGTAATCCTGCTAAAGAAGTTTTTTGGTGTCTCTGACTGTGGGTCTACTCTGTATAACTTTTCCCATGCATGAATGCCAAAAAATTCATTAGAATTATATGGATCTATAGATTGCTTCAATTTAGTAGTCCTACTTACGGCATATAGAATAATACACTTTTCTGATTTTTGAATTGGGTAGTTACTCCTGAATTTTGTTAAATCTTTCACGTGAGATATTGTATAATATAATTTTATTTTTGTTTGTTCTGAAATTTGGGAATATAAATTTGTATTTCACCCGCCGTAATAGTTACGTTATCTCCAACTTCCCATATTTCATCATTTATCAAAAATTTGCATTCTACATCTTCGCGAATATTGTCTGATGACCAAAGCCATTCATCAGAATTTTGATTTGCCATTAATATTCCTTTGTCCCAATTAAGTTCTGAGCCGCTACCTCTAATATAGAGATCATTTCCATAGCCGGTGTCAAAGATAACTAATACACTGGTTTCATTTTTTGGGTATGAAGTTTTTGATTTTGATTTTGATGCCTTACCATTTTTCTTTACAGAATTAGAAGTACCTTTATTATTATTTGATTTACTTTTTTTTACTTTAGTTGTCATATTGATTTAATTTTTAGTTTCTGATTTTGAATATTTATTATTAATAGAATTATATTTTATAACATAAATTAATTTATGTTAATATCGGGTGCAGCCTGCAATGAATGTAATGTATGCCCTTACGGATGAACCGTCGTAGATTATTGAGCCGGACGCTATTAGCCTGGTTAATTATCACTTTTAAAAACACGTTTGGGACAACTCGTTTCATTGTAATCTGAAATTACTTAGGCCTGTTAATTTTAAACAACTTGAGAAATAAGATTTACTACTTTATTATCACTAAACTTATCAGTATTTATAGTTAGATCGTAGTTTAATGGGTCATTGATATCAGTATCAAAATTTTGCTTAATATAATCTGCACGCTTTTTATCTTCCTTTTTAATATGAGATTTGGCATTGTCACGTGACATGTTATAACAACTGACCACTCTATTTATCCGGTCATTAATTGATCCGATGAAACGAATATTAATTACATTGTTTATCTTTCTTGTAATTAAATTACCGCCACGGCCAACAATGATGACGTTACCTAGTCGGGCCAAATTCAGAATTGATTTATTGGTTTTGTGTTGAAGTTCCCAAAGTGAGGGATGTAGGCCGAGCAGTTCCTCTACTGTATTAACAAACTCGCTTACTTTTTCTTCCGGCATGAATTTTTCCAAATCTTCCGGTAAATTATTCTTTTTTAGAACATTTGAAATTAAATCTTTATAAAATACAGTCCACTTGCAATGGGATGGCTTTTTGTTTTTATTCAAATGATCAGCCAGCATGTAAGCAATTGATCTACCCCGTGCACCTGTTGCTCTCGATATTGTTATTGATGACCGACCGGTATCAAATTTCTTATTTAATAAATGATTGCCACTATGTTGATATTGGCTCTTCAGATAGGCGTTACAGCTTTTGCCTGATTGGGTTATATTCATATTTTGAAATCAGTTACTCATTAACATTAATATTATGTTCTGGGTTATCCTGGTTGGACAAATTCATGTTCAGGGTGTTTAATAGTTAAGACCGGGCAGGTTGAGTGTTGAACAACTTTTTCAGCAGTACTGCCAATCAGTAAATGCTTAATTGCTCCATAGCCGTGCGTAGCCATAATTATTAAATCAACGTTGTGTTTTTTACTACTTTCTACTATTGCTACAAAAGGATTGCCTTGCGAAATTTGAGTTTCAACTTCAAAGTCTTCCTTGCTAAGAGAATCTTTTAGTTTATTCATCTGTTGTATGGAATAATTTTTGATATCGATATCATATTCATAGTAGGTTGGCCCAAATCCATATCCATTCGCATAATTTGCCATTTCATTCACATGTAGTAATATTACCTTAGCACCATGTAAATTTGCGAATTCCTTTACATATATTAATGCATGGTTCGCAAATTCAGAAAAATCTGTCGGGAAAAGAATTTTTTTTATCTTAATCATAATTTAATTTCTTAATAAACCATTTGAATTTTTGGAATGTTAGCGTTTAAATCAATTTTATGCGAATGACATCTTTTTTGAATCATTTTATTTGAATGCTTTCGGAGTTTGCGATCCAGTTTGTCAACTAAATGGTCAATTGAACAAGAGATATCATTAGAGTATTCCGACACGATTATAAATACACCCTCTAATTCCAAATGTCCTTCAACGACATATCTGTTTTGATGGGATTTATTAGGTCGATACTCAACTATGATTTTGAGATATGAAATGTCTCTTGCATGATGAAACAATTTTTCAATTTTTATATGAATTATTTTTTTTGTGGCACTAGTGAGCTTGATATTTCGTCCTTTTATAACGACTTTTTGGGGTATATCCTGAATTGTTATTTGGTTATTCATATTCTTTTAATTATTTGATTTTAGACTTACGTTTTGTTCATATATTTATAATCAATTTAATTCATCTACTTCTTAGTAATGTATAACATAAAAAAATTTAAAATAATATCAGGCACTCCCTGCTATTAGTGTAATGTTTGCCCCTACAAATTTCCGCTTGAGCCGAAGTCAAAACTTCGGAATAATTTTTTATTAATTAAATTTCAATGACTGTAGGTATTAAACAGAATATAGAATTAGAGACATTAGCAGAAGCGATCGCACATCTTGGTGAAGGTATTATAATAACTGATACTGTTTTGCAATTGCCTGATGGCCCTAAAATCGTATTCGTTAATAATGCAATATGTGAAATGACAGGATATAAAGCTGTAGAGTTGGTCGGAGAAACACCCCGTATTCTTCAGGGTGAAAATTCTGATCGCAAGATTTTAAAAAAACTTAGAAATGAACTTGAATCAGGAAATACATTTAAATGCGAGTTGTTGAATTATCGCAAGGATGGAACTGAATTTTATTCTAATTTAACGGTATCGCCAATAAAAAATTCATTCGGAGATTTAACTCATTATGTTTCAATTCATCATGATATAACTGATCAAAAGATTGCACAGGATAAATTGTGTGAGAGTCAGGACAGGCTTCAAAGTATTGTTGATACTGCAGTTGATGCGATAATACTGATAGATAAAAACGGCATTATTCAAAGTTTTAACAAAGCTGCAGTAAAAATGTTCGGTTACAATTCGAATGAAGCTATTGGAAAAAATGTAAATTTACTTATGCCGGAGCCGCTCAAACAAGAGCATGATAATTATATTCAAAATTATCATAAAACCGGTAAAGCAAAAATTATTGGAATTGGCAGAGAAGTAACTGCAAAACGTAAAGATGGATCTACTTTTCCGATAGATTTAGCTATCAGTGAGATTAGGCATTTAAATCTTTATACTGGTATTATTCGTGACATATCAGTGAGAAAAAGTGCTGAAGAAGCCTTACTTAAGGAACGTAATTTCACAAATCTACTTATTGATACCGCGCAAGTAATAATTATTGTTCTGGATCAACAGGGTCGAATAGTAAGGTTCAATAGATATATTGAAAAAATATCCGGCTATAGTTTTGCTGAAGTTTATGGCAAGAATTGGATTAAAATTTTTATTTCAAAAAATGAACAAAGTCGTCTAGTTGAAATTTTCAATCAGGTAATCAACGATAATTCATCTGAAAAAATTATTAATGTCATCTTAACTAAAGATGGTAGAAAAAGAGAAATTGAATGGGTCAATACTGTGCTCTACGACATAGATAACAATATTCAGGGTGTGCTTGCCGTTGGCCATGATATAACAGAGCAACGAGAAATTGAACAAGCGTTTGCCAATCACGCAGAACAAGTGCAACAGAGAATTGGTCAAGAGCTACATGATGGTTTGGGGCAGGAACTAACAGGTATCGGAATGCTGGCAAAATCACTTCAGAAAAAACTTGAAGCGAACTCTTTGCCTGAAGCACATTCTCTCAATGAAATCATTGATTATATCCAGGAAACTCAGGATAAAGTGAGAACAATAATAAAAGGGGTACGACCGGTAGAGGTAACATCTAATGGACTCATGCATGCTATTAAAGAACTCATTCTTAGCGTTAGAAAAAATTATGGTATTAACTGTACTTTTTATTATGATCAGCCTATGCTTACCGGTGATAATTTTATCGCATCGCAAATTTATTATATTATCCAGGAAGCCTTAATTAATGCAGTTAAGCATGCTAACGCTAATAAAATATCCGTTATATTTGAACCCGACAAGGACGAATTTATTCTTAAAATAAATGATGATGGGCAGGGAATATTAAAGTCATCAGATTCTATTAGTGGATACGGATTGCAGATCATTAAACATCGTGCCAGCTTAATAGGGGCAAGTATATCAGTTGAATCTACAATTGGTAAGGGCGTCACTATAATTTGTAAGTTTAAAACAAGTAGTAAATTTTTAACGGATCTATTCTGTATTTAAAGGTATGAGCATCCATGAATAATCATATATACAAAATTTTGCTTATTGATGATCATCCATTAGTTCGACACGGTTTGTCCGAACTTATTTCAAGTGAACCTGATTTGGAAGTTTGTGGTGAAGCATCAACAGTTAAGGAGGCATTTAAATTAATTACATCACTTCACCCTGATATCGCAATTGTTGATCTTTCACTTAAAGATGGCAGTGGTCTGGAACTTATTAAACAAGCAACAGCGTTATCAACATCGACAAAATTTCTCGTATTTTCAATGTTTGATGAAGTGCTTTATTCTGAACGTGCGTTGCATGCAGGAGCGATGGGATATATTAATAAGCAAAATGCTATGGAGGAAGTTATTAATGCTATCAGGCGTGTTCTAATAGGAAAGATTTATTTAAGTGAAACAATGACAGATCGTTTAATCGGTGGATTTGCCAGTCATCAAAAAAAACAATTTGAATTATCAATAAATAATCTTTCGGATAGAGAACTTGAAATTTATGAGTTAATAGGAAACGGAGTGAGTACCAAAAATATTGCTGATAAACTGAATATTAGTATTAAAACCGTTGAATCGCACTATAACCGAATAAAAATAAAATTAAACGTGGAAAACTACCATGACTTGGTGCGCCAGGCTACTATCTGGGTTACTGAACAAGGGTAAGCGATGACGGATTTACAAATAGTAGATATCTGTTATTTGATTTAAAAGTCTAGAAAAGTGCAGGCTCTATTTTCCCAATTGATTGATATAACTGATTACGTTATTAATCGCTTCATCATCTTGTAAAGTTAACGCCATTGCTCGCATTTGAGCACCAGTTACATCTTTTGGATCAGATCCTCTAATCCCGTTTTTGAAATTTTTAAGTTGGGTTGCCATATACCAATCATTCAAACCTGTGATTGATGGTGAGTTTAAACTTTTATTTCCTTTGCCATCGGCACCATGACAGGTGATGCATATTGCATATGATTGTTCTCCTTTTTTAATGTCTCCTTGAATTGTCGGTTCTGGTTTATTTGCCGTTAGTGTTGTGATGTATGCGACAACTGCATCAATATCATTTTCATCTTTTAAAACTAAAGCCATTGGTCTCATCATTGCGCCCTGTATATCATTTTTATCGACACCTCTAAGCCCGTCCCTGAATTTTACTAATTGTGCTTTTAAGTACCAGTCTTGCTGACCACTCAATATGGGTGAGTTGAGTATTTTATTACCTTCGGCGTTTTGTCCATGACATGCAAGACAGGTAGCATATAACGCTTTACCTTTTGTCAGTAATTCAGATTCCGGATTACCTGATGCATTATGATTGCTTGATACTGGTGTTGTTGTGTCAGAGTGCTCATTTTTTTGTATTATCGAGGCGGACTGTTTTTCAAGGGATTCTTTAATAGAGCTTATCCCCAAATAATTTGATACAGCATGTGACATCAGAAATATTATCAAGCCGGTAAAGAAAATGATGTTAATTAATAATATACTAGCAGAGATATATGAGTAAATACTGACGTTATTATTTTCTGTTGAATTATTCATGATCTATTTAATTTTTTTGTTTTAAAAAATCTGATAATTTTGTTCCGTTTAACTGTTTAAGAAATTCTTCTCTGATTGCTTTGATTTGGTTATGTATCGGACATGGCTGTTTATCATTACAATACTCCCACCCCATTCCGCATTTGGTAAATTCATTTCCTATGTTATCTATAGAATCTATGAATTCGTAAAGTGTAATTTTTTCAGGATTTATATTGAGTGAAAACCCACCACCGGGACCCTTATGAGATTTGAGTATTCCGGAATCGACAAGTTGTTTCAGTACTTTTGAAAGAAAAGGCTTTGGTATATCTTCATTTTTCGCTATCGCACCTACTTGGCATACTTTATCTGGACTCTGTTGAATAATATAAGCCATGCTTTTCAATGCGTATTGGCACGGTTTTGAAAATACTAGCATGATTTTTTAATATAAGAGGTTTAGATAAATTGAAATCAATATTTCTCTCATTAATAGATAGATTAATACATTTTTTGTTTGAACATGTAATCAAAAAATGTAAATGATCAAATTTATCTTATTAAAATATATATATATTAAATCTGTTTTAAAAAGTAGTTATGAATCAAACCAAATTTCGAAAAATAATAAATCTATACATCTTTGTAGCAATCAGCGTAATAGCCAGTCTAACAAAATCATATGCTGATAAAGGGAAGGACTTATACGCCTTGTGTATTGCTTGTCATGGTGAAGATGGGCAAGGGAAGAAGGAACTAAATGCGCCAAACATTTCCGGTTTGAACGATTGGTATATTGAGGCTCAACTTAAAAAATTTAAAGCCGGTATTCGAGGAACTGACCCTAAAGATACAGAGGGTCTTCAGATGAGACCGATGGCATTGACATTGACCTCTGATGAAGATCTACTGGCAGTAGTAAAACATGTTGCAAGCCTTGATGCAAAGAAACCTGAAAAAACAGTAGAAGGGGATATTGTAAAAGGAAAAACTCATTACCTTACCTGTACGGCATGTCATGGAGATAAGGCTCAAGGTAATCAGCAGTTGAATGCACCTTCGCTGAAACATTTAGATGACTGGTACATTCTATCTCAACTTAAAAAATTTAAGGAGGGAATTCGCGGAACAAACCCTAAAGATATAACCGGTGCTCAAATGCGCCCAATGTCGATGATTCTTGTTAATGAGCAAGCAATGAAAGATGTAACAGCTTTTATTCAAACCTTAAATGCAGAATAAAAATTTTAATTAAAAATGGACGAAGATTTAAGTGATAAAGTTGTGAGGGTAAATTTTAATATTATTTTAATTGCTACAATTTCCTTTGTTTTATCGGTTATTATATTTGCGATGTAATATTCCATGAATATTTATTTAATTAAAGAAAATTTCAAAAACCATGCTGAGTAGTTTTATAGAAAATGCTTCGACTTATGGTGTGGATATAGACCGTTTGTTTCTTCTGATAACAATTTTAGTCGGGTTTTGGTTTATTATTGCTGAAGCAGCACTCTTTTATTTTGTAATTTTTTATCGTAGAAAAAAAGGTGTAAAAGCGCAATACATTACCGGTGAAACTAAACGGCAAAAACGATGGATTACAATTCCTCATAATCTTATTATTTTGTGTGATATAGTCATCATTGTTGCAGCGATAATGGTTTGGTATAAGGTTAAACAGTCACTTCCTGAACCGGATGAAAAAATTAGAATAATAGCACAACAATGGGCCTGGACATTTGTCCACGCCGGACCTGATCAAATACTTGATACGAGTGATGATATTACAACAACGGAAAGTTTGCATATTAAAGTTAATACAACCTATCACTTTGAACTGGAATCTACAGATGTTGTGCATAGTTTTTCAGTTCCGGCATTTAGATTAAAACAGGATTCAATTCCGGGTAGAGTCATAACGGGATGGTTTAATGCAAACAAGACTGGAATTTATGATATTCAGTGTGCTGAAATTTGTGGCTTGGGTCATGGGGTAATGTTTGGAAAAGTTTTTGTTGAATCATCTGACAATCATAAAAAATGGATTACTCAAAATTTAAATGAGAATAGGGGAGCAGTAGTTGCAGATGTTAATAAAGATAAACCAATAAAAATTTCAAATAATAATGGTTAATAACATCTCAGATACCGATTCGTTATCGCATAAAGATCATCATACTGAGGCGAGTTTTTGGAGTAAGTACATTTTCTCTACTGACCATAAAATTATTGGGATGCAGTACATAATTACCGGTATAGTTATGGCTGTAATCGGCGGTTATATGGCTTATGTATTTCGTATGCAATTAGCTTTTCCTGGAAAAGCTGTTCCCGGATATGGACTCGTAAGCCCGTTAGATTATAATATGCTGATTACCAATCATGGGACAATCATGATATTCTGGGTAGCCATGCCCATACTTATCGCTGGGTTGGGCAACTATCTCATCCCGTTAATGATTGGTTGTGATGATATGGTTTTTCCTCGTATTAATCGGCTATCGTATCAAATATTTTTTATAAGTACTCTTGTTATACTGATATCATTTTTTGTTCCTGGTGGTGGATTTGGGGGTGCTTGGACCGCCTATCCCCCTTTGTCTTCCGAAGCTATATATAATCATACTCCCTGGGGAGCACCGTTATGGGTTATTGCGGTGGCACTGGAATTTGTTGCTTTTTTAATGGGTGGAATAAATTTCATAACAACGACTATGAATGCCAGATGTAAGGGTATGAAAATGTATGATATCCCAATTGTGGTTTGGATGATTGTCATTGCCAGCATCATCTTTATGGCATCAGTAGGGCCATTAATTGCAGGGGCTGTTATGTTGTTGTTTGATCAAACGTTAGGTACATCTTTTTATAATCCGATGAATGGTGGTGATCCTGTACTCTGGCAGCATCTCTTTTGGTTTTTTGGGCATCCCGAAGTTTATGTTGTATTACTTCCTGCTATGGGAATTGTTGCTGAAGTTATAACGGTATTTTCCAGAAAAAAACTTTTTGGCTACAAGACTATTCTATACACAACTTTTGCAACTGGTATTTTAAGTTTCTTTGTTTGGGCACATCATCAGTTTATTGCCGGGATTGATCCGAGGATGGCCAATATTTTTACTATCACAACGGTTATGATTTCTATTCCTGTGGGTGAAATGTTATTTTGCTACATTGCTACTCTATATGGTGGATCAATTGAATTCAAAACTGCGATGTTGTTTGCAATTGCATTTTTGGCTGAGTTTTTAATCGGAGGTGTTACTGGAATCTACCTGGGAGCGAGTGGCACAGATATCTATTTTCATGATACTTATTTTGTTTTAGCTCACTTTCATTATACATTTTTTCCAATTGCTGTTATCGGATTCTTTACAGCTATCTACTATTGGTTCCCTAAAATGTTTGGGCGAAAACTGAATGAGACTCTTGGTAAAATTCATTTCTGGGGAACCATTATTCCGTTTAATGGAATATTTATTCCACTTTTTATATTGGGCATGGGCGGACAACACCGACGGATTTATAACTACAATCACTTCCCCGATTTATCGACTCCATCGCAGCAAGATCTCAGAGTTTTTGCAACTACTTCCATGGTAATTATGTTAGTTTTTCAGATTCCCTTTTTTATAAATTTCATTTCCAGTTTATTTAAAGGTGAAAAAGCAGGCAATAATCCATGGAAAGCTAATACTTTAGAGTGGACAGTTCCATCACCACCTCCACACGGGAATTTTGCGGAGATGCCCGAAGTCTATCGTCCACCCTATGAATACAGTGTTCCTGATATGGATAATGATTATTGTCCACAAAATTGCTCGGGTAAAAAAATTTAGTTAATTACAAATTTTAAAAAAAATGTCATTTCATCCACCGTTAGCAACATCGAGAAGTATGACTGGAATTCCAACCGGAAGACTTGCTGTCTGGTGGATAATCGCATCTGAAATCGTAATATTTGGAGGATTAATAGCCAGTTATCTATTGTTTCGTTTGCATTATTCTGAATGGGCAGAATACGCTTCTCATACCAACACAGTGGCTGGCGCGGTAAATACGTTTGTTTTACTGACGTCCAGCCTATTTATTGTGTTGGCACATCAAGCTGCTATAGAAAAAAATAAAGAAAAAGCATTCAGGTTTATATGGTTTACCATAGGCGGCGGCGGAGTATTTCTTCTGGTCAAAGCATATGAGTACACTACTGAAATAGCTCACGGTTATACTCTATTCGCAAATAATTTTTGGGGGTTTTACTATCTAGCCACCGGGTTGCATGGATTGCATGTGATTGCCGGTATGATAATTATGGGAATAATATCATTTGATGTTAAGAAGGGAGTAAAACTTGAGAGAGTAGAATACATTGGGGTGTATTGGCATTTTGTTGATATTGTATGGTTATTTTTATTTCCACTTTTTTACATTGCAAAATAAAATGAATAAAGAACAGACACATTCTCATCCAAATTATGTGAAGATATATTTTATTTTATTAGGGTTATTTGTGGTAAGTATCGTTGGACCACTGATTGGTATAAAATGGGTGACATTAATAACAGCATTTGGTATTGCTCTTGTGAAAGCTGTTATGGTAGGTGCCTACTTTATGCACCTTAATATTGAAAAGCGTTTTATCCGTTATATATTGTACACAGCATTGTTGTTTATGATTTTATTATTTGCCGGTTTAGCCCCCGATATTTTGAAAAGCGAAGGTAATAACTGGGTCAACGTAAGCACAGTTAACACTGCCACAATAGATCAGCATTGATTTGTGAGCTATTCTGCAACAACAGTAGAAAACAATAATTCTTATCAAAATAATACGGTTATATCCAATACTGTATTGGGTATGTTGATATTTATTTTGGTTGAGGTAATGTTTTTTGCTGCATTAATTAGTGCATTTTTAATTGTGAAATCCGGAATGACTACATGGCCACCAATTGGACAGCCACGTCTACCTGTATTCAGTACAGCAATAAATAGTTTAATTCTCCTTTTTAGTGGCTGGTTAATGTATTTGTCCAAAAAGTCTTTTCTTAACAAGAATTCGGTTAATAAGACATTCAAACTATTAAATTGGACAATAGTATTAGGCGCATTTTTTGTTGTCTTTCAGGGTGTTGAATGGGTTCGCCTGATTCAATTTGGTCTTACTATGACATCTGATGTTTACGGCAGTTTTTTTTACCTGATTATAGGCTGTCATGCTGTTCATGTTGTATCTGCCCTTATTCTACTTATTTTTATAAGTTATAAATTAAAGCAAAACTGTTTACTTGAAAGCTGGTTTTCTGCCAGTCAGATTTTCTGGTATTTTGTTGTTGGTATTTGGCCAGTATTATATGTATTGGTTTATTTAAGTTAATTAATAATTAATAATTCTATGAATAGAAGATATATCAGGATAGTATTTTTAATACTTGTATCCATACTATTTTGTAATTCAATTTGGGCTTGCTCCGTCTGTTTTTCTGCAAATGAAGGAAATAGAGAAACATATTATATAACAACTGCTTTTCTCACTGCAATGCCATTAGTATTTGTCGGAAGCTTTATCTATTGGTATCATAAAAGACTTTATCTGATTGTTAATAATCGTAACTAATAAAGATTAAATTTAAATATACATATTGAATGGCGACACACTTTGAAGAAATATTTAATGATAGCTATGCTAGAATATTGAAATTAGACAAAACAGGGGATAATTTTTTCAAAAGTTTTTATGAAAATTTCCTTACATCATCTCCCGAAATTCAAGTTAAGTTTAAGAATACAGATATGGCAAAACAGAGAGCCATGTTGAAAGAATCTTTTTATTACATGTTAAACTTTTTTGTGACAAAGCAATCTTCCAATTACATGGAAGAAATTGCTCTTTTACACAGTAAGAAAGGCGTAAATATTCCACCTCATATGTACGATTTGTGGCTAGACTCTTTAGTTTTGACCGTAGCGGATCAGGATCCTGATTATACTAATACAGTTGGGTTGGCATGGAAAATTATTATGGCGACCGGAATAATGTATATGAAGAATATGTATGATTCTTAATTGATTAGTGGTGATATTATTTTCAGCATTTTATTCATTATAGGATATTGAATACTTCCAAACTAATGTCACTCATACGGAATTAATTATTTTTTGTTCCTTGTAGTAACGTAATCAGTTTCTAATCTTTGGGGATCTGTAATGTAATTGATCTATTCTGATTGAAAATTTGAGCCTGTAAAATCCCAAAGAGAATTATTGATCACACTTCAATATTAGTACTAATATAAAGAAATTTTAAAATATTTTTTATAAATTAAAGAACATATCCCTGAGCGTATGACTGATCCAAATCAAAAACAAACTGTTCCACCAATTACTTCTAAAGGAAATCAATTACTCATACCCGGATTAAAATTTGGCGACTATAAAATAGTAAAACTTCTAGGCCGTAGTTTGATGGGAGAGGTCTATCAGGCTCAGCATATAGAAGAAAATGATTTCTTTGTTATTAAAGTACTATTTGAAGAAACTACATCTGGCTCAACGAAAGAGAATATTGATTCTTATATCAAGGATTTAGATGTTATCAAATCAGTTAATCACACCAATATAGTCATGATTAGAAGCTACAGTGATGATCAAGGATCGCTCTGGATAGTTTTAGAAAATTTTAAGGGAGTTAACACTAAAAATGGACCGGCCCTGTCAATGCTTGATTATGTGTTATCTCGAGATGGTACATTTCCTGAAGAAAAGATTGTTGAATACCTGATTCAGGTTTTAGAGGGATTATCTTTTTTACATAAAAAAGGTATTGTTCACGGAAATTTGAAACCTCAAAATATATTAATGACTCCTGATGGTGTTGTGCTTTCTGATTTTGGTTTAATGAAACTCTATGGGGAAAATAGACTGAAGGCAGAAATTGAAGAAATGGAAGAGTATCAGAAATCTCTTCTTAACAGACACCCAACGTTGCCGCCAATTCCAATTGAATCTCAGGAAAATTCAAAAGTAAATAAATCTAAATTGTATCGTGAGGCTATTAGATATTTGAGCCCTGAACAAAAATCTGGCAACTGCGCCACAATCCAAAGTGATATTTACTCTGTCGCATTGATTGGATATTTTATGCTAACAAAGCGTTTTCCATCTGACTACAAACCTCCTTCAGAATTGGACATTAAAATTAACGCTGGCTGGGATGAATGGTTTAAAAAAGCATTGAGTACTGATTCTCAAGGCCGCTATAATTCTGCGGCTGCAATGATTAAAGGAATCCCGTTATTGAAGGAGGTCATTCAAAAAAGGAAAAAAAATGTTGGTAAAAAAAGTATTGTTCGCGGATCTACTTCATATGCAGCTAGTCGATTAGGTGAAACTCCAATGATTGATCCGGGTGGAGCTGTATTACGTGCTCAGTGGCTTGAGAATTTGATGGCTTACTTAACCAGGAAAGGAGCAAAAATTGCTATACCTGCTATAGTCGTTCTCGCAATTGCGGTAAGTTATTTTGTTGGAAAAATAAATACTAATAAAGAACATGTGTACCCGGCAATCGAACAAAACTGGATTGTACCAAGCGTTGGCATGGAAATGATCTGGATACCTGCCGGAACATTTGTCATGGGAAGCCCAGATACAGAGGAAGGTCATAAATCTGATGAAAGTCCGCAGGTTGAAGTTAATTTATCGACTGGATTTTGGATGGGAAAATTTGAAGTTACACAATCTCAGTATAAAAAACTTACGCGATCTAGCCCAAGTAATTTTAGCAAAGCTGGTTCAAATGCACCTGTTGAAAATGTAAATTGGTCTGATGCATTGCAATATTGCTTGAAACTTACCCATCAAGAACGAGAAGAAGGTCGATTGCAAAAAGGTTATCGATACTCACTTCCAACTGAAGCTCAATGGGAGTATGCATGTCGAAGTGGTATTCGACTACCGATTTATACTGGCGATTTCACTGTCGATGGAATTTATAGTTCACCTGAGCTAAGCGTAGTTGCCTGGTATGGTGGAAACAGTGGTGTTGATTATCCCGGTGGTGAGGATAGTACTAACTGGCCTGAAAAACAAATAAGGCATGAGTCTGCCGGAACTCATAGAGTAGGGGAAAAATTACCTAATTCATTTGGGTTATATGACATGTTAGGTAATGTGGCCGAATGGTGTTATGATTGGTATGGTTCGTATGAAGGAAATTCTGTAGTCGACTACAAAGGACCAAAAAACGGCGAATCAAAAGTTTACAGAGGCGGAAGTTGGAGTAGTACCGCGAGACTTTGTCGATCTGCAACTCGAAAAAACAGTGCACCAGGTGAAAAGTTAACTAATGTTGGGTTTAGAGTGGTTTTAGTTCCGGCAAAATAAATTTTTTCAATATAATAATAAAAGAATTGATTAAATATTTATACTTATTATTAGTTTAAGTAAGTTAGCTACAATTTAGCCAATTTTGGATATATCTATCTTTTCTATCCAATACCATATGGCCAACAGTAAGAAAAAAAACAAAACGGACGATTTTGAAGTTGATTTGCCTTCAGCAGATATGCCTGTACCAAAAAGCGAAACCAAATCAAAACCAAAAAATGTTAAAGCTAAAACAACAGCTAAAGATATAGAAACTAGTAAGGAACCATCTGACAAAAGTGCAATTCAGCTTTACTTAAAAGAAATTTCCAAAGTTAAACTTCTAACTGTTCAAGAAGAAATCGATCTTTCGGTATTAATAAAAAATGGTGACGACAAAGCGCGTGAGAAAATGATCACTGCGAATTTAAGATTAGTAGTAAAGATTGCACATGATTATTCTCATTTCGGATTACCTCTTTTAGACTTAATTAGTGAGGGGAACATTGGGTTAATGAAAGCGGTAGAGAGATTTGATCCAAATAAAGGGGGTAAATTAAGCACTTATGCTGCTTGGTGGATAAAGCAGGCAATTAAAAGGGCATTGGCAAATCAAAGTAAAACAATTCGACTGCCGGTTCATTTAGTGGATAAAATTGCTAAGATAAGAAAGATTTCTGCTAAGTTGGCAGATGACTTTGGTAGAGAGCCTACTGATGACGAATTGTCCATGGAAATTGGTATTCCAGTCGGAAAAATTGCTCATCTCAGAAATGTTAGTATAAGACCTACATCACTTGATGCACCTATTGGTGATGGTGATGGTACTGAATTTGGTGATTTGGTTGGCGATGATAATGCACCTAATCCATTTGATAAATTACGTAGCAAATCAATGTTGAAAGACCTCAATAAAATGATCAATAAACTTGATGGTCGTGAAGCTGATATAATTAGATTGAGGTTTGGACTCAATGGGGAAAAGCCTAAGACTCTTGAGGAAGTTGGCTTGGTTTTTGATATAACTCGTGAAAGAGTTAGGCAGTTGCAAAATAATGCCATTTCTAAAATGAGAAAAATTTTAGCTAAAAAAGAAAGACTCCGTACTACTCAGGAAATAAATGAAGAGCAGGCAGAAAGAGAAAAAAGAGCAATCATTCAACAGTACATGAAGAACAAAATTGAAGGTAAAACTTATGCTGAAGAGACTAATTTTGAAATAGACGTATAAAAGGATTCAATTATTTTGTCGCCTGATCAATTATATCCCCCAGGCTCGTTAAATCATCCTGTTGTAATGAATCAAATGAAGCAGTTTCAGCTTTGAGTTGATCATCATCATAATTTGCAGCTTTAATACTTAGTCCAATACGTCGTTCATCTCGATCGATTTTTATTACTCGTGCTTTTACCTCTTGCCCAACTTTGACAACATCTTTTATTCGATCTGTTCTATCTTCCTGAATGTGACTGATATGAACAAGTCCATCTATCCCTAATTCAAGCTCAACAAATGCCCCATAAGGCGTTATCTTTGATATCTTACCTGAAACAACATCACCAATTTTATAGTGTGTTTCCATTTCGTCCCAAGGATCAGGACTCAACTGTTTCATGCCAAGTGAAATTCTTTGAGTCGCAGGATCGATTAATAAAATTATAGCATCCACTTCGTCATTTTTATTAATAATTTCGCTAGGATTATTTATTTTTTTCGTCCACGACATATCAGAAATATGAATCATTCCATCAATACCTTCTTCAAGTTCAATAAACGCACCGTAGGTGGTTAAATTTCTAACTTTGCCACGGACTCTTGCACCAACAGGATAATTATGTTTTACCATTTCCCAAGGATTTGGTTCTATTTGTCTTACACTAAGTGATATTTTTTGTTCATCTTTTTGTACTCCCATGACCACAGCTTCAATCTCATCGCCTACTTTTAAAATATCACTCGGTTTATTAATTCGCTTGGTCCATGAGAGTTCAGTGATATGTACTAGTCCTTCCACTCCTTCTTCAAGCTCAAGAAAAACACCGTAAGGAACTAAATTTACTACTTTACCTCGAACACGAGCACCTGAAGGATAACGTTTATCTATTTCTTCCCATGGGTTTTTATTCATTTGTTTTAAACCTAGGGATACACGATCACGTTCGCGGTCAATTTCAATAATCATTACATTTATCTCTTCGCCAATTTTTAATATTTCAGATGGATGAGATATGCGACCCCAACTCATATCAGTAATATGCAGTAGTCCGTCTAAACCATCCAGGTCTATAAATGCTCCGTAATCGGTAATATTTTTAACAACACCTCTACAAACACTGCTTGGTTTGATACCATCAAGTAGTTGTTTTCTTTTTATAATTCTCTGTTCCTCAATTAGCTCTCGTCTTGATATTATAATATTCCGACGGTCTATATTAATTTTCAGGACTTTGAAATCGTATGTTTGTCCAACATACTGATCGAAATTTTTTGGGGGTTGAATATCAATTTGTGATGCTGGAAGAAAAGCATCAACACCTATGTTTACAAATAATCCTCCTTTAACTTTGCTTTTTACTCGTCCTGAAACTATAGAGCCTTCAGCGCATTTGGTCATAATATTTTCCCAGTTTTTCTTCTGCTCAGCTTTATCAAATGATAATACAGGGTTTCCTTTTTTGTCTTCAATCTTTTCAAGAAAAACTTGAATATCCGATCCAATCTGAAGCTCATCTAAGTCGGGAAATTCATTTGCCGGAATTGCTCCTTCAGATTTTGCGCCGATATCGACTACAACCTCATTTTCTTTTATTTCAGTTATTTTTCCAGTAACGACTGACTCTTCTTCCAATTTTTGGATAGAGTCCGCACTGAATAATTCTTCCATTACAGACGTCATCATAATGTGTAAGTATTAAATAAACAGATTATTTATTTAATTTGTTAATTGTTAATAAATATTAATTTTGTAAATGAGCGCAGATAGTTCATAATAGGCTGACTGTAAGCAAGATTAATTTTATCTTCTAATAATCATCATATTGCTGTGCGAAGTTTGCAATTTTACTCTGAACTAGGACTTGTTAAACTTTTGGTTGTTGTTGAGTGATACAGTGGATCGCACCTCCCTCTTGTATCATATTGATACAGTTTATAGGTATAATTTTTCTGTCCGGGAAACAGTTTCTAATTATTGCTGAAGCCCTGTCGTCATTTTTTTTCTGATTAAATGCAGGAATAATTACTGCATCGTTAACTATTAAAAAATTAGCATAATTTGCTGGAATTATCTCGAATGGTGATTTTTTGTGGAAGATTGGCTCTGGAAGTGGGAGTTCAATAATTTCGATTTTATTATTTTTAATTTCCTCGGATTTTTTCAGAATTTCATAGTTATTTTTTATGTGGGTATAGTTAGGATTGTTGGAAGAATTTGTAATAGAAAGTAGTAATCCATCAGTTTTAAAAAATCTGGCAATATTATCTATATGTCCATCTGTATCATCACCGATTAATCCATTTTTTAACCAGACAACATTTCTAATGCCAGTGTGCTGCGAAATTATTTTATCAATTTCAATTTTGCTGAATTCCGGATTCCTGTTTTTATTTAGTAATACACATTCAGTTGTTAAAATTAAATTTTTTCCATTTGATTCAATTGCTCCTCCCTCGCAGATTATAGGTGCCTGGAATCTTTGAATTTTTAACTTTTTTTCTATAAAAGCAGGCAAAGAATTATCCAAGTTCCACGGTGAAAATTTATTACCCCAACTATTGAAATTCCAGTCAACTATTGCTATAGAATTATCCTTCTTATTTTTGAGAAATGTTGGACAGGTATCCCTTGTCCATGAATCATCCATTTTTTTATAGTAAAAATTTATCACAGAATTATCTGCACTGTGATCATTTAATAATTTAATAATTTTTTTCTTCTGGCTTTTTAAACATATAAGACAAACATTATTATATTTCGAAATATGTGAAATGACTTCAGCATAATTATTTTGTATTATTCTCAAATTATCTAGCCAAATAGATTTTTTATAGGGCCATGATATCCATATAGCCTCTTGTTTTTCCCACTCAGCAGGCATATAAAAATTTTCTACAATATCCTGATTTCTTTCCATGTCTAATTATTTAGTTAAATGTCGATGCACTTGTGTCAATAACACAGAGTATAAAAATCTATACTGAAGCGTTATTATTATTAGAATTCATAATATCACAGTATAAAGGAAAGATATTTATTGACAGAAGTTATTCACAATATATCCGTTAGAATTAAAAAAATAGGAAAGGAAGAAAAGAAATGTCAGAAGGAATAAACGGAGAAGAAATAAAAAAGAGGATAAACAAGGTATTATTATGCAGTTGGATATTGATGGTACCTTCATTGATATTATGGGCGGTCAATGTGGAATTTGCTCTGCAGACTGTCATCAGTGGATGGAAGTTCCTGTCGGTAGT
>JAJFLR010000045.1 GCA_021772565.1 Opitutales bacterium
CAATGCAATTGCTAATGCGCGAATATCTTGAAGAAGTAAATACCAAAGCTTTAACAATGCCCGATGGCACAGGACGCAAAATAATCTTTCGACTAGGAGATAAATCCGGATTTAAACTTGCGATTGCAAATCAAAAATAACGGTCTGAATACTGAGGTCTGTTATTGATACTGGTGGACGAAAGATTGCACAGATTAATGGCTTTGAAGGTGATACTTCAAGTAACGACTGGTTGATTTCTCCGGCCTTGGACTTAAGTGAAACCACAAACGAAGTATTAACGTTTGAAAGTGCCAAGGGCAATGAAGGGCCGACTCTTGAGGTTCTTGTTTCCACAACCTACGATGGTGTCAGTGATCCGACAACCGCGACCTGGACGCCATTGACTGCAACATTATCTACCGGAAATTTTGCATTTGTTTCGTCGGGGAATGTTGATATATCGACGTTTGATGGACAATCTGTTTATATAGCCTTTCGCTATCAAACTACCGGAACGGCTGTTGGGGAAGCAGCTACCTGGCAGGTTGACAATATTGAAGTAAGAGGTGATGTCATTCGCAAACTGGAATTCAGTTTAGCGGCAGGTGCTCCGGTTGGCGCAATGATCGATCCGGATACCGGTGATTTTTCCTGGACACCTACCGAAATACAGGGAAAAGGCGATTATCCGATTACTGTTTTAACCAAAATAGTGGGAGATGCACTCACACCATTGGATGCTGCAACTTTTACTGTTACAGTAAATGAGGTCAATATGCCTCCGATGGTTACTAAAATTGGTGATAAAGTTGTTGGTCAGGATGAATTGAAATTTACAGTAGATGAGGAAACCAATCTTTCTTTTTCTGTTGAGGCCGAGGATCAGGACAATACCAATATGCAGTTTGTCGATTTCGTGCGATTTGATAATTTTTCAGATGTCACTCTGGGAGACTGGACGGCGGTTAGTGTGTCCAGCAACAAGAATTGGCAGGCTGCTCAATTTGGCATAACCTATGCCCAGATAAATGGGTTTGGTGCTGATACCACCAGTGATGACTGGCTGATTTCACCATCCATTGATTTAAACAATACGATGACAGAATTTCTCTCATTCAGCAGCGCTCGTCAAGGCGGCGGCCAGGAAATAGAAGTTTTAATATCGACTGACTATGACGGTGCCGGTGATCCAAGTAGCGGCACCTGGGATAGTCTCAGTGCAACACTGCCAACAAACGATAATGAGTTTATTGCATCAGGTAATATAGATTTAACAAATTACACTGATGATTCAGTATACATAGCTTTTCGTTATACAAGCACCGGCACAACTGCCGGTACAGCGCCTATCTGGCAAGTAACGGATATTGCAATCAAGGGATCTTTTGAACCGGTGGTTCAAAAGCTTACTTACACACTGGAACCGGGAGCTCCGGCAGGTGCGGCAATTAATTCTCTCACAGGCGCCTTTTCCTGGACACCGACCGAGACACAGGGTCCTAACAATTTTTCCATAACTGTTAAAGTAACGGATGACGGAGTCGGTCCCAATAATCTTAGCGTGACTGAGACTATTCAAATAACTGTAAATGAAGTTAACAAAGCTCCGGTACTAAGTGGAATTACAGATAAAACAATAAATGAAGAGACCGAGTTAAAATTTTCTGTTGTGGCCAATGATATAGATTTACCGGCTAATACTCTGACATATGAATTAACCGTTAAACCAAGTGGCGCTTCGATTAATTCGAGCACCGGAGAAATTACCTGGATACCTACGGAAGCACAAGGACCGGGAATTATTAGTTTTACAGTAAAAGTATCTGATAACGGTAATCCGATATTGATGGATACGGAAGACTTTAAAGTTACAGTAAATGAAGTCAACAAGGCTCCGGTAATTACAACGATTGCTGATAAAACAATAAATGAACAGGCTGAATTCAGGTTTTCCGCTGTGGTCAATGATGTAGATTTACCGGCTAATACTCTGACATATGAATTGACCAATAAGCCTGTTGGCGCTTCGATTAATTCGAGTACCGGAGAAATTACCTGGACGCCTGCAGAGTCTCAAGGGCCGGGCATATTTGATTTTACTTTGAAAGTATCAGATAATGGTGATCCGGTATTAATGGATACGGAAGATTTTAAAGTTACAGTAGATGAAGTCAACAGAGCTCCGGTAATAACAACGATTACTGATGTTCCTGAGGCATTACCTCAGCAAAAATTATCGATTCAGGTCATAGCCTCGGATGTAGATATACCTGCTAATACATTAACCTATTCTTTGATGCCTGGAAGTCCGGCAGCAAACGGTGCAACAATAGATGCCAATACAGGCTTGTTTATGTGGACGCCAACTAAAGAACAAGGACCCAATACATATACCGTAATTGTAAAAGTTTTTGATGGGTTAGCTACTACACAAGAGTCATTTAACATTACTGTCCCGGGCAACAGTCCGCCGACACTTAATCCGATAGGAGATAAGGATGTGGATGAAGAGACATTGCTGACATTTACTGCTACTTTTAGTGACATTGATTTTCCCGGGCAAACCCTGACATTTAGTTTAATGAATGAGCCGGACGGGGCCGTAATTGATGGTGCTAGTGGTGTATTTTCATGGACGCCGACGGAGGTTCAAGGTTTAGGGATTTATACTTTCAAAGTTATAGTAACAGACAATGGCGATCCGGTAAAAAGTGATTCTGAGGAAATAATGGTAACTGTTAATGAAATTAATAACGCACCAGTGCTAACGGCTATTGGTGACAAGAGTATAAGTGAAAAAGAAGCATTAACTTTTACAGCTACAGCTAACGATGTTGATAGAACCGGAGTGGTTTTAAATTTATTGTCATACAGTCTCGAGTTTGGTACTCCTGCAGCTACAGGTGCAACTATTAATCAGTTGACCGGGGCATTTTCGTGGACACCGACAGAAAGTCAGGGACAAGGAATTTATCCTGTTACCATTCGTGTTACTGATGATAATCCGGGTGCAAAAAATACTAAGCAATTAAATGATTCGGAAACTTTTGACATAACGGTAAATGAAATAAATGAAGCGCCGCAATTGGTTACAATCGGAAGTCAGACAGTTGACGAGGAAACAAAGTTAACGGTCGATGTCGATGCCAATGATGTTGATTTAGACATTACTTCGCAAGGAAACGACTTAACTTACAGCATAGAGCGAATCGAGCTAGTGGGTGACACGAGTAAATCAGTAACGGGAGCTCAGATTGATTCAAACACAGGTGTCTTTACGTGGACCCCAACTGAAGAGCAAGGTCCGGGTGATTATAAAGTTAATATCGTTGTTACTGATGACAATCCAAATGCAACGGTTGATGATCAGCTTACTGACACACAAGAATTCTCAATTTCTGTAGATGAAACCAATAAAGCGCCTACAGTTTCCGGCATTAGTAAAAAGGTTATTAATGAAGAACAATTATTTCGTTTTTCAGTTACTGCCAGTGACTCTGACATACCGGCAAATAATTTGACTTTCAGTTTAGAAAACAATCCTGCCGGAACTGCGATTGATCAAAATAGTGGTGAGTTTTCATGGACTCCGCTAGAATTACAAGGGCCGGGAACTTATGAAATCACAGTAGTCATAACGGACAATAATTCAAATGCTGCTATTAACAAGAACCTTGTATCAAAAGAGACAGTAACGATTGAAGTAAATGAAATTATATGGGTTGTTCCTGAGAAGCTTACAGGCACAAATCTAATTCAGGTAATTGTGAAAGGTGGAACTAATGGAGACGAATATATTTTCCAATCATCAGAAGATTTAAAAATTTGGAATCAACTGGGTGTAGTTACTAACGATGGTAATAACAGTGATAGATTCATCGATCCAAGTAGTTCATCACCTAAAAAGAAATTCTATCGCGTAATTGCAACACCTGCAACAGATACAAAATAGTATTGGAAAAATTGATGGAGAATTAGCAGCTGTAAATTGTCATTGCCTGAGTTCATGCTTGAGATCGTGGCAATCCACGTGCCTGCCAAAGGCATTTTAGCGTTGGCAGATCTTAATTATAGTTTGTCATTGCGAGCTCACGCAAGTGAGCGTGGCAATCCATCTGAATTACATTTTTCATCGCGATGATTTAATGACCTCAGTGTTATCAGTCTGTGAGACGAGGATCAGCCGACACTTGTGAGCTATGGCAAGGCAAGTAACCCCCATATTCAATTCCCGAGATTTCAATTCCATCAGTCGAATACGACAACGAAATTGTAGGAATTGAGTAGGGATGACCCCGATGTAAAATCGGGATCATCCGCTTCTTCGAATCGAAAAAGGCATCGATATACCAAATGGTTAACAGTCACAGCAATCTAGTTTTTACAGGGCAAAAATTATAACGCGGTTGTGCGAGGCACGAGGCTTCGGCCTGAGCTCACGCCGAAGTCTCAGCCGAACGGCCGCACATCCCTATCAAAATTACCGGAACCGGATTAGTACGAATTATCGAAATCGCAATCGAAAGAAAAAATCGGGATTTAAAATGGTGATTGTAAATGAGAAATTTCCGAAATAAATCAGTGTAAGCAATCAACAGACGTAAGTCAGATAGATTGCCACACTCTGCATTCGCAGAGCTCGCAATGACAACCATTTTGTCATCACGAGGAATGAAATGACGCGGTGATCCATGATTATTTTTTTATAAATGAAATGATTTATGGCAATCACTATAACTTGTCTTGCCATAGCCGAAGGCGACGGCTGATCCGCGTTCAATTGGTGGATGTCGCATATTATGCTCGGTACAAAAAACAAATACGAATTATGGTCATTGTTAATTGGCATTTATTTGTAATTTGTTTTTTGAAGTTTTGTTATTTATTTTCGATGAACATTATAAAGAGGTTTGTTGACAAAAAGAAACACTATGCTACATTTTGCTACATGAGTACTGTAATTCGAATATCCGATTCACTTGCTAGAGAAGCAAAAATCATAAGTGCTGTGGAGCATCGTTCATTGACTGCACAGATAGAATATTGGGCAACTATTGGTAAAGCCGCAGAAGAAAATCCAGGGTTACCATTGTCATTCATCAAGGAAACCTTTCTAGCGTTAGAGGAAATGAAGGTAAAAGGAAAGGAAAACTATGCCTTCGGGTGATTTTGAAATTATTCAAACACCTTTGTTTGGAAGAAAAATCAAGAAGTATAAGAAGAATGAAAAAAAGGCTTTGGATATGGAGATTAGAAAGTTACTTGAAAATCCAGAGTTAGGTCAGGAAAAGAAAGGAGATTTGCAAGGAGTCCGTGTGTATAAATATAAAGTTAATCGTCAGGAAATATTACTCGCATATTCAGTTTTAGAAAATGAAATTTTATTAATTACAATAGGTAGTCATGAAAATTACTATCGAGATTTGAAAGCCTATCGTAAGTAAGAAAGACAAGGAAGAAAGAGCAATGACATTGGCAAAACAATTTATCGAAGAAGGTCGACAGGAGGGACATTGTATGGGTGTCTTGATCGGTTAGTATTCAGGAATGCCAGAAGCTTCCAGGCAAACCTATTACTGAGTCAGTGGAACTACGCAGTTAAATCCGAAGATGATCTCCATGTTTTACATGAGTCGCAGGAAAAAGAAATTCAGCGTAGATTTGGGATATAAGTTGTGTAACAAAGTCTGTCATAAGCATTTATTAGTAATTTTTTTTGTTTTTATAACGTAACTACTCAGCGTGTATAAAAGATTAAAATATTCTATTCGGTATCAGCAGGGTGAAGCCATGCGGCTATCGGTATCGGTATCGAACTATCCGAAAGCGATACCGATAGCCGTTTCACCAGCCTTTGCCAATAGGCTTAGGCATGGTGTACTGATACCGATACCGAAATACATCTCTATTATTAGCCATGCTGAGTAGTTACTTAATAACACTGATCTTTATTAGATCGGTTAGGGAAGCTTTATACTGGTTCTGGAAAATTATTTCACAAAATATTTTGAAATGTTATAGCATCTGCCATAATAAATTGGTAGATGTCGTTTTCAACTCGGTACCGAAAAGAAGTTTAAAAAATGTCATGGATCGCCACGTCGCGCTGCTCCTCGCGATGACAAAGTAGAAACCTAATTGTCATTGCGAGCTCTGCAAAAGCAGAGTGCAGCAATCTATCTGACTCACGTCCATTAATTGCATACACTAATTTATTTCGGAAATTTATTATGGCAGACGCTATAATAACTCCAAAGGAGTTTTAGCAACTAGCCGTGGGTAAAATTTTGCTTGCAAAATAAAACCCGCGGTTATCAATGAAAAGTATCAACGAACCCTGAAAAGGGTGCAGGCAATGTTATAACTTCTTATTCTCTCAATATGGCAGCGTCGCCATCGCCCTTTCAGGGCTAGGGCATTGATTTAAATATTCCGTGGGCTTCAAATCGCTGTGCGATTTTTACCCACGGTTAGTTGCTAAAACTTCTTTGGAGTTGAAGAATAGATGAAAACAATTATGGCAATTGCTATAAAATTAATAATTATTCCCAGAGCGGCGCTCTGAGCTATTATACTGATTCCAGAAAATAATTTCACAAAAAGTCAGCTGGATTGCCACATTCGACTAAAGTCGAATTCGCAATGACAAATGAAAACACCGTTGTCATTGCGAGAAGCAACGCGACGAAGCAATCTATCTAATTTGAGTCTTCATAACATTTCAAAATATTTTGTGAAATAATTTTCCAGAACCAGTATATAGATTAACCCTTCGGGCTATGCAAATTTTTATAGCCAGCACCGAATTTTACGTAACGGGAGACGATACGGAAAATTTATAAAATTATTTTAGTATTCTATGACATTGTAAATTCAATCGAAGAGAATCCCTTGATCAATATCGGTGTCGTAATCCAAAAAAGCTTTCGCATCGAAATACTGATAACCTGTATTGAGTGATAACAGATGCACACCAATACTCACCTTACTGCCTATGCGATTTCGCAAAAAATCTTGATACACCCGATGAGTGCTAATGCGATCTTTTGCGAAACCTCATGGATTGTAACTTAAGCATTGATATATAGCATTTGCCATTAGAAATTTCCGAAATAACGAAAAATTCTTTTTTAATAAATATGGCAGATCCAATTAAAGCTCGATTATAGTAGATTTGGTAGGGACGACTGTCCCAGTCGTCCGCGATTTCACAGTCAATGTTAGCAATCTCAACTAAGCCACGGATGCCTCGGAGATGCATCCCTACCAAATTTGTTTTCGGTAATTAATTTTGGCAGATGCTATAACATTTCTTATCGCTCAATTCAGGTATAACTAAATGATCTTTACAATTTCGTACATGTTTTCCACCCTATGCATTTAATCTAACCACAAGTCAGAATTGCTGACAAAATTCCATCACATTTAATCGTTAGTAAATTTTTTGAAATGCTATCTTAATAACCATATAAGGCTCGAATCATGTCTGTTTTTATAAGAATTGTATTATTGATATTTTTGTCACAACTAATTACTGCAAGTTTCTGTTGCGGTCAGCTGCAAAGTTCTTCTTCAACAAAATCATTGGGAAATTCGGGTTCACAAGATCCATTTGTTGGAACGTTTCTGGATCAACAGTTAACACTTATTCTTGATGAGAAATATCGGGGAAGCATTACAATACAAAATCAAATGCTGCCCGTAACTGCTCAAAAAACCGGAGAAAATCAGCTGCTGGGTAATTTTAGTTTGGATTCAAATCAGTTTAATTTTACTGCCAGCTTTGAAAACAAGCAATTGATTTTCAGGTCTAATGGGAATTTGTTTAGGCTACAACGTCAGCAAGTTGAATCAAAGCCAGAAAATAAGAAAAAAGCAGAGGTGTCTAACGATAATACTCAGAGTATAAATTTTAGAACCTATAATCATCCATCAGGCTTAACCATTCAGTGTCCAAGTGATTGGATTGCTCAGTCAAAGGACTCCGTGATATTTCTGCATTCACCCAGTGCTAGATCAACAATAGATAAACCAACTGAAAGTTATATTATTAGTGCCTGGCCGTTGTCTGGAAATATTTCTACACCGGATCATCCGCAACTTAAACAAAGATATCTGCAGATTGCAAATCAGGCAGGAAATATGAAATTTTTCGGCAAAAACTATATCAAAGGTAAGAAGGGTGGAGTAGCATTTACCTGGAAGGGTTCAGCATTTACCGGGCGACAATCTATCACAAAAGTATATTCACGCATTCAGGGAAATGTTGCTATTGTCTTGTCATTGATAGCTGATGAAAAAAGTTTCTTAAGTCGGGAATCTGTTATTCGATCAATTTGGGCTAAAGCTGTTTACAATGAATTACCTATTGGGGAACCGGGATCATACCAAACTGGTAGTTATCGTGCAGGTAGATATGAAAAAGGTAGTTTGAATGACAATAACTCTTACAATGATTTTGAGTCTGAGTCACTTGATACTTATTACACTGACAATTTTGATTTGGATAATAGGGATTCTTATCCATTTGAGCAGCAATCTGATGAAAATTACGTGTTTCCGAATCAGTACAATGAGACAAATTATGGAAACAATCAAGATGAGAATAATTCTTTTGAAACTGATCAGGGACAATCAGCTTCAAATCAACAAAATATTGAGAGTTCCGGGCAGCAAGAAAATGCAGCTAAACTGGATCCAAACTTGATTGGAGTATGGCAGCAATACGTATACAATGATTCAGGTTCATCATCAACTCTGAGCACATCTGTAAGCTTTTCAACTACGATTTACTGGACTTTACGGCAAGACGGATCGGCAACCCAAACTAGCACTACGGCAATTAGCGGTGCAGTCTCCAGTATAACCAACGGCGATACTTTTCAAGGCAGTTGGAACGTTACAAATAACAAATTATACATTAACTGGAATAACAATACCTATCACGAATTCAGTTATTTTATTCAGGGTAATCGCGGTTCCAGAGAAGCATTAATGACCCCACCGGGTGGGACGCAAATACTTTGGAGCGAAAGTCGTTAAATTATGGTAACTACTCAGCAAGTATAAAAGATTAAAATATTCTATTCGGTATCAGCAGGGTGAAGCCAATGCGGCTATCGGTATTGGTATCGAACTATCCGAAAGCGATACCGATAGCCGTTTCACCAGCCTTTGCCAATAGGCTTAGGCATGATGTACTGCTACCGATACCGTAATACATCTCTATTATTAGCCATGCTGAGTAGTTACGAATTATGACAGATCTCTGATACTAAATTGTTGTTTATCAGCGATTGACATTACGATATTTAACCTAAACTATTGTGAATTTAATAACTCACAGATAAATGAAAGAAATTGAAGTATTTCCCAATACCGGGCATCAATATTTTATTATTCCGCTAAAAGAGCTTTTTTCCAATAAAGGAGAAGAGGAGTTGAGGCGTATAGTTAAAAAAAACCGTGGATCGTGGGAGCCGTGGGATCAATTTACTCCATGGATTAGATATCAATATGCTTTTGAGTATTGTCGTTACAGCAAAGAAGATATTCCTGTGGTCAAGTTGGCTGTCGAAACAAATTTAGGATTAGCTTCACGGGGGATATTGTTTAACCGAAAGAAATATAAGTTTGGCGAAACTAAAAACCGTCAGGAAAAAGAAGCTTACGAACGTTTTCAGGAATATGAAAATGAACGACAGACTGATTCCTTGATTTATCCGTATGCGAGTGACGATATTGCCAGTATATGGGAGGATTACCCGGATGATCACCGAATGCCACTCGAGTGGCTGCCGGCAAAAAGGGGGGGGCCTTATCAGCTGGATGACGGTAAGGATGAAGACGGTAACATTAAATATAAACTTTATATTCACTGGAAAGAGCCGGCCGGTGCAGACCCTATCGATGTCGATTTAATTGTCGATCTGGGGAATACCAGAACAGATGCTCTTTTACTGGAAAGTCCCGGACAGGATTACATGCCCTTCGGCAGGCGGGTGAAAATTTTGAGATTTGTTCCCCACGGAGAGCCTTATCGTTTGCCGCAGGTAGATCCTGACACCGGTGCTATTATTGACGATTGTGCAATTATTAATTCATGGTTACTTTTACATCGTCCGGTGTTTTCGGCAACTGAACCACCGATCAGTGATGATAAAATATATTCTCACTGGAATTCTTATCTCGATGATGGTGAAACATTATATGAAAATCTGGATTATTTACCGCAAACTTTTGTTGAACTTTCCCCTGCATTGGTTGGCGGTGGAAGTTCACCTGCCGGAACGGCAAATGTGCTTGCACGAATTAGCCTGAATGAGGATGCCAGGTTTTTACTCAGTTCACCGAAACGTTATGTGTGGGATGAGGAGCCCCTCGGGCATAGAGGAAGTACTTACTGGAAACAAATCCTCAATGATACGGATTCGAAATTACCGGGAGAATTTGGCAAGTTAAACGGTCTTTTCCGCTACTTTATGGATCCGGGCGGCGTCGATTGGGAAATTAGTCAATCTTCACCTCGAGATAACTTTAAAAGTAGACCGTTTGTTACATCAGATCCGACATATCCGCGTCGAGATGCTGTATGCTGGTTTGCCTTATCAATTATTGAAAGTGCCTACCGACAGATGAATTCATCTGTATATTTGAGACAGACCGGGCGCGAGGCTTTGCCAAGACGTTTACGAAATATCAGAGTAACATACCCATCGGGTTGGACATTTGAGGAGCGGTCAAAGTATTTTACACAATGGCAGCGAGCTATCGATCTTTTTGGGAAAAATCATTTATCTGATGACCGACCGATATCAATCGTATCTCCAAATGAAGGTGGAGAAAAACCGATACTGGCAGAAAAGCAAATTGATGAGGCTGTCTGCTCACAGTTGCCGGTGCTTTACTCAGACATAAAGGCGTTAGGAGGAAATAGCAATAACTGGTTTGACTTGTATGGTGATAGTGGAGAAGATGAGAAAAGTGTCGTGGTAATGAATGTCGATATTGGCGGGGGTACAACAGATATCGCAATAATTAAATACGAACCTAGTTCCCTGAATAGCGATTCAGTTTTAAAAGATAAAAGGAAGGGCAAAAATATAATAGCGTCACTTCAGTCAACGTTACTTCTGCGTAATGGTTATAATATAGCGGGTGATATGCTGGTTAAGAAAATAATTGAAAAAATTCTGCTGCCATCCTGGTTGAATGCTTCGGGAGTTGATCAGTTTAATGATAATCCTGCAGCCAAAGCGGCATTGATTACACTTTTTAAAAATCCGGCAAGTGATTTTATAAGTTTAATTGAACCGCGTGCACAGACGAAACTTATCAGAATAATTCGACTTGTTTTTATACCGCTGGTCAATCAGTGGTTGCAGCAGCTTATTTTGAGAGAAGGTAATCCGGGATTACAGTGGCAGCCATTGATTGCAAAGAAGTATGCTAATGAAAGTGCACTCAAAGATTTAAATATGCTGGCAGTAAAGATTATTTTGGCAAAGACAAAATGTTGGGCTGATCTCAATGAATTGCCTTTTGATTTAGAGAGTAATGATTTCAATGAATGGTTTGAGTCAATTAATGAATCAGGTCAGGTACCATTTCCAGTAGATCAAAATTTAATTGCGAATCAAAAAACTATAGAAGATTGTATTGATGAAGTTTTCGAGACTATGTTTAGCTCGTTAGGTGTTATGTCTGCAAAATTTGGTTGTCAGTTAGTAATAGTTTCTGGTAAACCGTCAGAATTGCCACGATTGAGAACATTACTGCTGCAGAGTATTCCATTGCTGCCCCAAAGAATAATTCAGATAAAAAATTTCCCTGCCGGAGATTGGTATCCTTCAGTTTTTATCACTGAAGATGGTGGTAAGATCAATGATGCAAAAACCAGTACTGTTGCCGGTGCTGCTTTATATCAGGATATTTGTAATGGAAACCTGGAAGGGTTTTCAATTCATGAAAAATCATGGGATGAAACTTCTAATACATTTTCTCAACAATATACTTGGGGTATATTGACCGCAGGTGCTTTACCGGAAGATTTCTATGGCAGTGAAAATGTTTTGTTTAATGAGCATGACTACAGAGGTGCCAAAGTAAATCCTGATAATCCAAAACAAAAATATGTGGAAAAGGAATTTGATCTCCCATTAAATTGTCGTATCGGCAGACAATTAAGTGCGATGAAGGGTATCAGTGCTGATCCGGTTTACAAAGTAGCCTGGATACCTCCCAGTCAGCAGGACAATACACCGGTCTATGCACGTCTCAAGATCAGATGGATAATGACAACTGATGAAGGAGAAAAACTGGAGTTGATTGATGTGAGTCCGTTGCATAATAGTCCGTTAGTAGATTTTGATTCGGTGAAATTAAAATTAAATACCATGATTGAAGAAAGTTTCTGGCTGGATGACCCAAAACTGGAAGTTGAGCATCTGTTTAAATCTACATCTAGTTATGAGTAGCAGCGATAGCGAAGAAAAGAAAGCAGGCGCTACTAACAATTATATTGTGAAACGTCTACTCAGTTCACCTTATTTTACATTTCGTACGCCCAACGCGGTTAATGATTATTTTTCATCAGAAAATTATCCTGTGATTATGGATGATGAGTTACTGTCGCGATTTTTACCGCCGGCATATTTAAATAAAGAGGTGAAACCGCGTCAATTGGAATACGATTATACAGGAATTCCTGTGGAAACATTGAGGCCACTTGATTTTTTACCACAATCTGAAGTCGATGCATTTATCAATGCCGCAAAGAAATTTTATGAAAAAGCGTATCCCGAAACACAAAATATTGTAGCTCACGAAAAAGATTTGAGAAAGCATTTTAAGCTCCCTGATCCTGATAAAGAGCCGGATGCTTATTGGGTTTACGGAGCAGATCACGAAATGAAATTGCTCATATTATGGGGTGTTGAACATCAAAAAAACTCTTCACTATCATTGGTTGAAGAAGATAAACTCAACATACTGCCTGGTAATACTATTGCCGATAAGTTGAGAAATCGTACGATGACATGGGAAGTCAGGCAAAGAGAAATGTTAAAGATTCTATTTAGCTCGAATGAGCCATTGCGCCGATTTATGGTTAGACCTGTATATAATGAGTCAGGAGATAAATTAGTAGCACTGCAGCATGATAATGAGCAAATACCGATTAACAAATTGAAAACGCTTTCATCGATTGGCAAGTCAGAGCTAAATACTTTTAGGAAAGCAGCTCATGATTTTTACTCAAAAGCTTATCCTGATTACAAAACTTCTACTGATTATGAAAAAGAGTTGCGCCGCGGTTTTATGCTGCCCGATCCTGACAAGCCAACTCATAACCCCAAACTGATTCCTTCATATTACTGGACGAAGGGGAATGGGAAAATTTATATTTTGGCTACCGGTAAAGAGGATAGGGCTTCTTGTTTATATTTGACAAAAGAAGATAAGCTGCAAATTCCACCGAAAGTTGATGAAAAGAAACAGGTAAATGCCGAGGCTGATTTGCTGGAATTTAAACAAAAGGAAAAAGATGACACGCAACCCCAAACAGTTTATGACAAGCTGCAAAAAAGGGTATCAACTTGGCAAAAATATGCGCTTATAGGCGGAGTGCCGGTAATCGGTATTTTAGCATTCCTTATATTTCACTTAATTGTCGATCAGACGCCACCAAAAATTATTAAAGAAAATCTTGAAGTAGTTAGTGATCATGAATTGATATTGGAGTTTGATGAGCCGGTAGATATTAATTCCATTCAGCATGATACATCCACTGAAGTAATTGACTCGATTCGATTTGAAAATGATGAGGTGAGTGTAAAGGAAGTGAAATATGATTCCGGTAACAATAGCCGTTTATTGATTTTGACGACTCCTATGATAGATGGTGAGCATTATACACTTACTGTCAGGAAACTAACCGATCAGTCGGAGAATAAAAACTTGATTGAACCGACATCAATACGGTTTCAATATATGGATAGAGTTGCTCCAGAAGTTAAATCTATTTCAGCAGGCAAACGCGGGCTGGATTTTATTACGGTATTTTTTAATGAATCTCTGGATAGTGAGAGCGTATATAAAGCTATATTTGAATTGTACTCAAAATCTGCATCCCCGGAAAATAAGATCAAAATAATAAGTTCAGTTTTTGATGAAACTGATTCTGAAAAAAGAACTGTTATTATTCAGGCAGGTCAGCCATTTAAACATGATGAAATGTACAGTTTGAGAATGGAAAGGATAACGGATCTTTCAATTAGTCGAAACCCAATAATCAGCAATGAAAATAATCCATATATATTTACTTATATTGACCGGTTACCTCCGCTGGTCAGCGGTGTAAAGGCTAATGCTGATGAATTAAAGATCAATGTTGAATTCGATGAAAAAATAGAAAAGAGCTCTGCTGTACAAAAACAAAATTATACAGTAAAAACTCCTGATGGCACTGTAATTCAATTACAGGACAAAGCTATTTTTCTGGGTGACGATGGTAAATCTGTAGTTATAGGAATTCAACCAGTCAGATTGTATAAAGACAATTATACACTGCTAATTGAAAATGTAAAAGATGCATCTGGTATTAGCATAAATCAAAAAGAACCATTTGTCTTTAAGTTTATATCAAATAATAATGATCTTTTGCCAAGAATAATTGATCTCAATAAAAATGATAGCAAATTGAATCAGATAGAACTGGTGTTTAACAAGATATTCAATCAAGCCAAGATCACTGATCCATTTAACTATAGTATTTCGAATGCTCGGGCGGACATTATTGATAAAATATTACCTGATAAGGATAACTATAATAAAGTTATTGTTAAGCTAAAAGAGCCGTTAGACAGAGCGGGGAAATATAAAATAGCCGTAGAAAATATTGATGATTTATTTGGTAATCGTGTAAAATCGATGAGTAAATCATTTACGATAAAAGGAATGAGTGATATCATTAGTCAGGAGCTGGATTATACTGAAAAACCTAAAACTGTTGGTAATAAAATAATTTTTCAGTTTAACTCGAAAATTACTGACGCAACTGCAACAAATATCTCGAATTATAAAATTACAGGAAATGCGAAGATAGATGAAATTCAGGATATTGGTGATGAATTTACTAAAATTTCTATAAAGCTCAACAAGCCAATCGAAACAAATAAACATACTATAACGATAAATAATTTAATAATCGTAGATCTTTCTTATCTTGGTAAACAGAATTTACCTGAAACAATGATTAAATAATTTATACCATTTACTATCAAGAATGGTACTTTTGGCTAGATCGGAATAGTTTCCATGACCTAGTCAATAATTAATAGTCAGGTAAAGTTTTTTGAGATTAATTTTGGCATCTACTATCGTGAAACGCCAATCCATTGGCGAACAAACAATGTTTCGAGCATACTCAGACCTCAGTATTCAGACCGTTATTTTTGATTTGCAATCGCAAGTTTAAATCCGGATTTATCTCCTAGTCGAAAGATTATTTTGCGTCCTGTGCCATCGGGCATTGTTAAAGCTTTGGTATTTACTTCTTCAAGATAT
>JAJFLR010000046.1 GCA_021772565.1 Opitutales bacterium
ATATCTTGAAGAAGTAAATACCAAAGCTTTAACAATGCCCGATGGCACAGGACGCAAAATAATCTTTCGACTAGGAGATAAATCCGGATTTAAACTTGCGATTGCAAATCAAAAATAACGGTCTGAATACTGAGGTCTGAGGTTTATAAAAAATAAAAACCCGAAGGATTTAACTCCTTCGGGTCTTTAAATTGTGGGACGGTGCTCGCCACACACTCTTTCCCAAGACACTGACATTTGGCGCTCCACCTAAGCAGGCTGTCAGCTCCCCGACGCTATTCTTTGCGGCAACGCAAGGTTTCCGGTCTCATAGCAGGACCGTATTTGAGATTACTCTCAAATCTGATTCAGAGTGAGGCCTTTCAGCGCAGTTCGGTCATTATCTGCCGATAACAACTCGCCGCACAGGGCAAGGACATCTCTGCAATTCCAATATCCTCACCTTTGTCCTTAAGGTCTGCCTTTGCCATAATATGCAAAGCGCTGGCCTTAAGTTACGGGTCTTGCCTCTTATCTCTCAGGTCACTTTGATAATGCAGACAGTCGATACGGTTTTTCGTACCGCCTGAATTTTGAAGTCAACACGGCTCGTTTTTTAAAGAACCGCCTTGCTTCTCCACTTGGCTTGGTTTTTTCGCACTGTCATCGCAATGTTTGACAGCCTTCTGACTTGGTTTGCCCTAGTCAACTCTAGCCTAACGGACTGATGTTCACGGTAGCTTCCTTGACCCTCTGGGTCACCGTGTCCAGTAGCAAATGCCGAAATAACATTTGTTACGATAACTCGGCTCACTGCAATTTCTGTTTTTGTGCAGTTAACCGCCATGTTCCACTTTCGCATATCACCGGATTGCGAAATCCAGTGGCGGAACAGGTGAAATATGCCTCTCTCTTCAAATTTATTTACAAGTAAATAAATTATTGAATTGAGGGGCCGAGAGCATCAGCTTCTCTTGACCTTTCCCCGATTACTCGGGATTATCTTAGAGCAACTATTCAAAAACATAAGCCTTTAATCACTTACTCATTCTTCCAAAGAACTAAAACGAACTTGGCAGAAATAATTTATTATGTCAAATTTTACTTATTCATAAATTATTAACTCATAATGACTTGTGAATAACTTGTTAATTGCATGTCAGCAACCTAAGTTAGGAATTTATCATATTGTTAATAATCTATAAGCTACAATTTTCGAAAAGTAATACTAAGGTCTAACTGATAACTGTTTAATTTCACGTTACTATTATTTATTTTCTGTGTCTGATTTTTCATCAATATTGAAAACCGGTTCAACCGCTTTTTCTATATTTTCTTTGTAAGCTTTCTCTTCATTATTATCCCGGATAACTCTACCCACATCAAAAACACTAACGTATATCATTAAACTAAATAGCATAATCATAAATGCACCCTGAGTTCCCATAATAAATTTTTGCGGTAGTTCTTTTCTTCTTAATCTAGCAATTGTAGCAAACATCATGTGACCGCCATCTAGAACAGGAACAGGTAATAAATTTAGAATAGCCAAATTAACATTAATTAGTACCGTTAGCCCCAATACTACTCTAATGTCGAAAATTGCCGATTTATAAAGTGCATAAAAAATTCCTGGAGGCCCGCTTAACTTACTCAGTCCAATATCAGAATGTCTGCTAACCAAGGCGCTTAAAACTTTAAAAGTTATAACTGCATTTTTATAAATTATAGAAACCGGATCAATATGTTCTGTCCAAAACTTACGTTGAAAGGTAACTCCGATTGATGCAATTTTTCTACCTTCAGTATCAATGGTAACTTTTTGAGGTTTTATCGGAATTGATATTTTTTTCCCGGATCGTATAACACCTACTTCAATAATTTTATCGGAATTATTTTCAAGATGGGTATAATATTTATAATAACTCATGACCTTCTCTCCATCGAGAGAGATAACTTTATCCCATAACATAAGTCCGCCTGAAAAAGCCGGTGAATTTTCCTTGATCTCTTCAATTATTAAATCCTCAGCCGGCTGAATACCAATCATTCTTTTATTATCAGCACTGGCTAATATGGGTTTAACATCTAAATGTATAACTTCTCCATCACGCTCGATTGTAAATTTTGCTAAAGGCTTATCATCCTCAGTTCGACCTGAACCGATCATTATGCTGTAACTTATATCCGCCCAGTCTTCGATTACTGTGTTATCAATTTGCAAAATCTTGTCCCCTACTTGCAGTCCGGCCTCCTTTGCTGGTCCTACTACCTCAATCCCTTCAAAGTCAGACATTGTAGAAGTTATATAGCCGATCGAAGTTGATTTCATAATTTCACTAGTCGGCTGACCGGCAACCCAAAGTATTGATGCCAAAATAAATGCGAATAAAACATTAAAGACCGCACCCATCACTGAGACAATCATTTTATCTGTATAACTTATAGGAGGTAATACTTCTACATCTTCAGATGACTCCCCTTCAATACCCCGCATATCAGCTAGTTGAGGTAATGCAACGTACCCACCTAAAGGCAGTGCTGAAATACAATACTCAACCCCATCACGTTTCCAGCTAAATAATTTAGGGCCAAAGCCGATTGAAAATCGTTCAATTTTCAAGCCCCTTTTTTTTGCTGCTAAAAAATGTCCTAACTCATGAAAAAAAATAGAGGCACCAAAAAATAATACCACTAAAAAAATCGCCCACGGCGTTTTCAATATTTCTAAATAATCTCCAATGTTCATACCGCATAGATAATCATTAAGTTTTTAAAGACAACGAAATATATTTATTAAATAAATTTTTATAGATTTTTGGAATAAATAGAATATCCCACCGTCCGCAGTATGCGTAACAATTAAATTAATTAAAATATTCAAATCAATACTAACAAAATTAATGAAATCAAAATATATAATTACCCCGATATTGGGCATTCTAACATCATTATTAACTTATGCGTCACCTTATCAGGTAACTATTGAAAATATATCTCCTACAGGTGGAGTCGGTATTACTCCGCCCTGGATTGGGTTTCACGATGGGAGTTTTGACAGTTATGATGGTGGTAGTGCATCCGCCTCAGCACTTGAATCATTGGCTGAAGATGGCGATACCTCTCCACTTTCTATAGCATTTTTAGCTGGTGGCACATTAGCTGGATCAGGTTCTCAAGCAAGTGGCCGTATAGACTCTACACTTGCAGATGGTGGAGCTTTTCCAGGATTACTTCCCGGAGAAAGCGTATCACAAACATTCGGTTCACTCGATCTAACCGGGAATAACCGATATTTTTCCTATGTTGCAATGATCTTACCGTCGAATGATTATTACGTAGCAAACGGCGATCCGACATCAATCGATTTGTCGTCATTAAGCGGTGCACCTGCTGGGACTCAAATCCAATTTTTTATTGGTGCCCCTGATACAGTGAATGATGCAGGTACTGAAATCAATGATTTCGATTTTTCTGCCGGTAATGGACTCTTCAGTTTGTCAGGCGGACAAACATCAGCGGGTCAGGGTAATGCTCAAAGTGGAGTTAATGCAAACGTATCCGGTGATCCATTTGCTGCATTTTTAAATAATCCTGGAGGTTTAAATTCTAATTTAAACTTCAATAACTACACTAACGGCCTGGGACAAATTACCATCAGCGTAATCCCTGAACCATCAACTTATGCATTAATAATCGGATTAATTTCGATGGGATTATTGGTAGTTAGAAAAAAGATTAAAACAAAATTTTTCATATAAGAGGGACGACGTTAGCATAGAACTGCTGGTTATATGTAAATGAATGCTGGTTGGCCTCAAGTCAACCAGCATTCTTGTTTAGTAAACCTAAAACTTAATTAAGATGAAATAATAAATAAGTTGCACTTTCTAATATAAGATTTGATAAAATGGTTGTAGTTCAACAACTAAATAAATTTACATTAATGGAGTTAGGTCGCCCCGAAACGTCAATGTTAGATAGTGAAAAGTTAGAATGCTCATCCGACTATCAAATCGAATTTGAAGATATAGTTAATAAGCATTACAAAAAAATTTATTACATGGCTTTGAGCATGGCAAAGAATGAACCTGATGCCGCTGACCTCACTCAGGAAACCTTCAGAAAATGGGCCGTTAAACATTCAACTATAAAGGATTCTTCAAAAGTTAAAAGTTGGCTCTACACTACACTCTATCGCAATTTCATAGATAAAAAAAGAGACGAAAACAGAATGCGTGCTATTGAGCCTGAAGAGTTACACAATCAAATGCCCACTCACAATCCAAACCACGCAGAACGTATTGATAGTAAAATTATTCGTGAAACATTGTTAAGTATGGAAGAACATTTTCGTCTACCACTATCTCTATTTTATTTGGAAGATTACTCCTATAAAGAAATTTCAGATGTATTAAAAATTCCCATCGGCACAGTTATGTCTCGGTTATCTCGAGGAAAAGAAATTTTACATCGAAAACTCAGTGTGAAATTTGATACCTTTTAAACTATAGTTAAGTTATTTTTACTAACCGATAAAAATGAATATTGAAGAAGCAAAAACAGTATTAAGTGCTTACCGGCCCAATCATGCTGATGAAAATGATCCATTAATCAATGAGGCGCTAACTCTTATCACCTCTACACCTGAAGGCGAGGAATGGCTCAATAAGAATTTAGAACGCGATGAAATTATACGTAGTGCAATTCTCCGTGATGACATTGCCGAAACACATCGTCAAAATTTGCTAAAAGAAATAAGCGATAAAAATAATTCTCAAAAAAATCAAAACATAATTTCGTATGCCTGGCCAATTTTAAAAATTGCCGCAGTATTAATTTTAGGTTTTACAAGTTATTTTATTACAAAAGGAATTTATGCCAACTATCGTTTTCAAGAAATAAACGATTATCGCAACGCCATGGCGTTTTATGCCGCCGATGTTTATTTTCGTTTAGATTTTCTCAGTGAAAAACTTCCTGAAATTGATCAGCATTTAGTTTCTAAAAAATCGCCAATACTTAATGAAATCCCAAATCGTTTAGCAGAAAAATTACCTTTGGGCTGCAAAACACTAGATTGGCAAGGTCAAAAAGTAACGTTAATCTGTTTTCATTCTGATGAAGATAAAATCATCCATCTATATCTGATCGATAAATCAACCACATCTGAAAATTCATTTGGAGAACTTGGAGAACTTGCAAAACAATCAAGACAACATGGTCTTGAAACGATTGGCTGGACAACTGATAATCTTGTCTGCCTTTTAGTAGGATCTGAACCGGATGTCAAAGTTGCCCATTTGCTTGGTTGATTGATTTATTTAACCCACTATAATTGAAAATTGATATAGAGCAAATAAGTTTAATCCCGTGCTAAGATTCTCTTTACAGGAGATGGGGTTTTCTAACCCCATACTCTTTCAACCCGTGGACCGGAAAGTCCACTCTCCTTTTATCAAAACCGTAATTCCCATTTGCTCGGTTAAGTAATCTAAGCAATTCAAAGTGCATCCACAACGATTCTGAAAAAGACTACTTTTTCTCCATTCAATTCAGGTAACGTTGTTTGTATTAGTTCTACGTCACCGAGATCTTTCATCATTTTTTCATTCAGACTATCGGTGTTCCAGTTTTTCAGATCAGTTGACCATTCGACTCTGGCGTTTATACCTTGAGTGTTTTTATAGCGTCGATATTGGATGCCGTTTGCTATGACTTTAAACAGTTGTTTATTCGTACCATAAAAATCGTTACTGTTCGGGTCCAACCCCATAAAATATTCGAGAATATTATCGAGTTGGTCGTAATCCGGATTGGCTGTGTCTCCCCATAGTTCTGAACGCAATGAATTATTTGTTATATTATCAGTGCCAAAATGATTCATGCGCCATTTAGAATAATCATTATCGGCAATGTAATTTGCCTGTAGCAATGACGATTGATCGGCTACAACTTCCACTATTCTTGTCGAAGGTGTAAGAAAACCACTAACGGGAATAAATTCTATAATAAATTCTCCGGGAATCAAAGCTATCTGTTTTTCACTTTCAAATAAATCATTGCTGAAATCGATGATTTTCCACTTCGCTGATTTTGCAGCAGTGCCAGGTGCTATTTCAACAGTAAGGGTGCCTATTTGAAACAGGTCGTCAGTTATTCCCGGTTCGACAAATATTGCACCGCCGCTCAAATTATTTCCGCCACCGGTTCCGGCTATTTCCGCTTTATTAATTAAGTCGACAACTTTTCGATCAATTGCTCTAACGATCGCTTCTTTTTCTCCACCTAAATAAATTCCAGCCGGATAAAAGTTACCGTTATTTTTTACGAATATCGGGCCGCCACTATTGCCGGCGTAACTTTTTATTTCTGTTGTCGTGTAGACATTTCCGGTTGTCTTGGTAAAACTGTAATTGCCTGCCGGTGTGGCATGCATTTTCCCTCTGTCTGTTGCCGGAATATTATCTATTGGATAACCGGCCAATATTTTGTCTTCGTTACTCGATAACCAATCGTCTTCCGGTGTGGTTACCAGATACCCTCCGAACGCACCTTCGCCGGCATCTTCAAAAAAGTAAAGTGCTGCCGCGTCGAGATTTTGAGATTCTGGTGTGGAAAATCCAGGTGTGTTGTCAATTGCTCTCTGTTTCTGATATCCAGATAGCACCACCCAACCGCGCGGTCGTTTCGGGGGCGGTTCATACTCATCACTGTGCTTGCGATAAAACCAGCGCGGGAATATGACATAACTTAATGAGAGATCATCAAACAACACATGCGCTGCCGTTAGCACTACTCTTTCTTTTACCAGCACACCACTACCTATACCTATTTTTGAATAAATGAGTCCATTATAAAAATAGGGTGATATCGTTGTCGCTTCTGCCAGACTTAATTTTTCCGGTACCACACCGTTACTCTCTTCAGCCAATAAATAGTTTTCTTTTATTTTACTTTCAAGTTCCGGCACTACTCTGGCTATCCGGTTAGGTGGTGTCGAAAATCCTGTCACCGGTTTAAACTCTACCGTATGATTACCAATTGGCAGGTTTTCAATTTTTTCTTCGCGATTCCGCCATTCTGTTGATCCTTCCAGTCGCCATTGTCCTCCAATATTTTCAGGAAAGATGGCTACATTTAATGATCCAAACTTTGCTGAAATTATCGGCACGTATTGTGCTGAACCTGATGGGAAGACTGTCGTCTTGCCGGCGTTTACCGGCAATGTTGAGACCGTTGGGTGAACATAGCCACTGACCGGTTTAAACTCTACCAGATGATTGCCTGTCGTTAGTCCCATTTTAACTCCACTGCTGTCTAACCAGTTTATGTCTCCGAGTAAGCGCCATTGTCCATTCACATTATTTGGCTGATCAATATTTACTTCTATCTCTCCATCTGACTCTATGGTTGTCGACGGTAATGTTCGCTGCAATTGCGAATCGGCCAAGCCAGTTATGTCGTAATCTATTATTTTTATCAAGGCTGTTGAAGGATATGCCAAGGCGCTCTTTTCATCCGGTTTTTGCAGTTCGATGGTAAAAATGAGATTACCGTTGTTTCTATTATCATATTTTATCACAACCGGTACGGCAAACTGATCTTCGTCTACAGCAAAATTTGCTGTTGCCGATTGGCTCAAGTAATTTGTCCCACTGATTGCTGATCCATCGACCGTTCGGTAATCGACATTTCCCTGGTCGCTGCCAACTTTGCTGATCACTGCTACAAATGAAGTAAACCCTGCTTCGGTCTCCGTAATTTCATAGACTGGTTGGTTAAAACTGTAGAGCCGCTCAAATTCACGAATACCTAGTGTTAGAGTAGATACTAAATTCTCCGTGTCTGCCATGATATTTCCCGGAGCTAACGTTAGACCTTCAGACGGGAATAACTCTCCTGCTGATCCTGTACCAGTACTGATTACCAGACCTGTACCCTCGACAGTATTATCAAGAGAGGAAACTATACTAACAGTGCCGCCTTCACTAAATTGTAATCCTACTGCCCCCTCACCGACTGTTATAAAATCACCGATATCAATTGGACTGACACCATCAGCTAAAAACAGATTACCGTTTTGAATATCAGTGATCCGAAAATGAGTGACCTCTTCACCGTCAGCAACATTTCGTTTAACGATAAAACCATCAGTTGAATCTTGAAATAATACCGGACTGGCTATCGTCGGTAAAAATGCAAGAGCCACCCGACGACGATTTCCTACTTCGGTAAATTCTCCGCCAATATAAACATCATCTTCATCTACCAATAGAGTATTAATCTTTCCGTTTACAGTATAATTAAAATTTGGATCTACCTCCGTAGTTTCAATATCGATTTTTACTATATTTGAGATGTTATATTGACCAAACTGAGTAAAATTTCCGGCGATGTACAAATCATTATTGCTTATTTGAAGATCAAATATCTCTATTTCATCAGTGTCATCGGTTTTGAATAACGGGTTCCAGCCAAAATCAATCTTTTCGTTTTTTATCGAATAACGAAATAGCCCATGTCTTCCAACATTATCAAGAATTCTTCCACCAAAATATAAATACCCATCATGGACTAGTAATGCATTAACATTTCCCTGCATACCTCCAAAAATATCAATGTCATATATACTAATTTTACTCAATGCTCCTGCTTCTGAATCAGTCTCATGAAAATATACATAATTTTCATCAAGAGCAATTTTCCTTACTATATTAAGGAATGCATTAGAACCCCAACTGTAATCAATCTCACCACTGCTTGCATTTACACGCAAAATCTTACCTTTACATTCATTATTATAATCACAGGGCTGAGCTAATTGAAAACTACCAGTAATATAAAGATCATCCTTATCCTGAGCGATAGATGTTATCCCAACTTCAAAAAGTTCTCTTGAAAGTGGTTTCCAATCTTCTACAACAATGCCGGAATCGCTCAGGTGTATCTTGGCAATACCAATGTATTTTTGATCTCCAATAAATTCAAATTCACCTCCCACATATACGAATTCTTCAGTCTCATCAACATGCAGTGCATTTACAATACCTCTAACATCCGGATTCCAGTTCTGATCAAGAGTATTATCTGTGTTAAGACGAAGAATATTTGATCTTTCAACTCCATCAACGAACCAAAAGTCACCGCCTACTATCAGTTTACCATCTGTCTGATGACGCAAAGACTTAATTTTCCCTGATACTTCGACATGAGCAGGCCATGATAAATCATGTATTAAAGTAACCGGATCTAATTTAGCCACTGCCAATGCTATATTATTATCTACAAAATTAAATGATCCTCCCATGACCACATTGTTATTTTTTGCAACAACAGTACGTAAACCCTCAAGTTTTTTTCTAGGTAAAAAATTGTAATGTCTTGCTTCAAGATCATATACGTATAATTCACTTGAGATAGTAAGTCTAAAATCGTAAATAATATCATAAATATCAAGAACAGCAGATTCAGTAATATAGTATAGTCTACCATTATCTATTGATAAACTAATTAGCCGATATTCATCATTAAAAAAATCGTCAAATTCATAAATATAAAAAGATTGATCAATTATACCGGTACCAGTTGTACTGACTTTTATAAAAAATCTACTACCTCCGATAAATATATAATCTTCATAAATCGCAATACCTCTAATTTCACTTAAATTAAAATAAGTCTCAAATATGCCATCACCCACTAAGATTTTTTCATCAATACGCCAATTGCTATCAATAACTCCACTACCATTTGCTGTAACTTTTAATATATGAATTCTACCTGAATCATGCCCAAAATTGCCGCCAACGAATAAGTCATTACCATCGATTACAAGGGCATTAACCGATCCCCCATCTTCACCAGGTAACAAGGTTAAGCTCCACTCTGTATCTTTGCTTCCACTAGTTCTGTCTGCTTTTACTATACCGGGAATCTCTTCATCAAGTGAATCAACTCTGACACCACCGACAAATAAATTTGCATCATCAACAGCAAGCACCCGAATTTCAGCAAAGTTTTCGTTCTCAGCAAAAATAAAGTCCTTGTCCGGCTCTCCATTGCCAACTAAACTGATTTTGGCTAATTTACTGATTGAATGCCCACCAGCTCTATTAAAATTTCCGCCAACATAAAGGTCTGTTCCAGATATTGCCAGTGCATTGATTGTTCCATATAATTCAGTCATTTTATAATCAAGATCATTTAATATAATAAAATAGTCTGGCGGTATAAAAACAAAATCACTTTCTATATTCGGATCCCAGGTTAAATCGACTGAGCCGTTTGAATTGATACGTGCCAGATTATTGCGAGGTACCCCATTTACTGAACTAAATTCTCCACCGACAATGAGCTTTCCGTCATCCTGGTATAGCATTACCCTGACATAGCCTTCTTTTGATAGTTTTAAATTTGGGAGTGTAGCCGGAACTTTAGATACTGGTGGTGTTTTAGGTACTGGTAGTACTTTCCAATTATTAACTGTTAATACAAAACTTTGTTCGATCTCAAATTCACCATCTATAATGATCAGCTTTACATCGTGATCACCCACATGCTCAAATCCGGGTGTCCCACTTAAAGTTTGAGCTGTTTTGTCAAACGTCAGCCAAGACGGTACTATTTCTCCTATGATCTCAATATCTCCTGCTTCATTTAAATCATCTATCTCAATTTCATATAAATACTCTATTGACTCTAGTAGCTCAGTATCAGGATCACTTACAAATACCGAGGCATCATTTACTTTTTCCAGTTCAATGAATATATTTGCAGTATTTATTGAGAATAAATCTCCATCAGATGCCCTTATTCTAAACAATTGAAAGACCCCATTTTGATTCAATTCAGGTGTCCAGACTACACTTTCTCCAGGTTCAATTTTCGTTTCTCCGGGGATTATCGAATCACTATCTTTAGTCAATGTCCCCAAATAAATTTCCTCAATATTCAGGGTAATTGTATCACCATCAGGATCGACAATTTCGAGTGATGAAATAATATCCTCATATGTTATTGTGATCGGCATGTCCTCTTTCCCAACTACCGTTGTCCTGCGTTCTGATCTTTTTCTTATGGCTAAACTGTGTTCTCTACCAGCTGATATAGCTGTCACATTATCCAAATCTAAAGGATTGGATTGGCCGTCATCATTCCACCCCCAACCGACTACGGTGCCATCACTTTTTAATGCCAAACTGTGGTAATATCCGGCTGCGATCGCTACCACATCACTTAGGCCTTCAGGAAGAGTTGCTTGTCCTACATCGTTTCGCCCCCAACAGACTACTGATCCGTTACTTTTAAGAACTAAGATGTGTCCCTCTCCAACTGCTGTTGCCACTGCATTTGTTATCACTTGCGGTGGACTCAAATTCCTACCCCAGGTCACTACCGTACCATCACTTTTAATGGCTGAACTACTAAAACCACCGGCAGCAATTGCGACTATATTATTCAATCCTTCAGGAGGTGTAGCCTGGCCTTGTGAATTCGCTCCCCAACCTACTACTGTGCCATTACTTTTTAATGCTAAACAATGATCGATTCCTGCTGCAATTGCTGTTACAAAACGTAATCCTTTAGGAATGTTGGTTTGGCCAAAGGAATTCCCACCCCAAGCTACAACAGTACCACCACTTCTTAAGGCTAAACTATGCTTATCCCCTGCTGCGATTGCAATCACATCACTCAAGCCATATGTCGGTGTTGTTTTTCCAAATGAGTTTTCCCCCCAGCCAACGACAGTACCGTTATCTTTCAATGCCAAACTATGTTTGCCGCCCGCTGCTATTGCCACAAAACTATTTATCCCATCAGGTGGTGTAATCTGTCCCTCATCATTCAGTCCCCAACCGATTTCGGTTGCAGTAGAGTTAATTTGAATTGTTGGAGCACGATTTGATTGTCCATTGATTTGAGTTATTCCGATTGAAAAACCTATCAACAATGAAAAAATGATTTGATGAAATAATTTCACAGGACAAATGAAATACTTTTTAACAGAGTGAGACATAGATTAAAATTTATTTCTATTTTACTAAATACAAATTATAGACATTATAACTTTCATGAAATTAGTCAATTAATTCTCAATCTTTACAAATTGTTAGACTGGAAGACTTTGAAATTTTTTACTTTGATTTTTATCTCAAGTCTAAACGTGGACTGGAAAGTCCACTCTCCTTTTAAAATATTTCCTTACAGGAGATGGGGTTTTCTAACCCCATGCTTCTTAAAAACGTGGACTGGAAAGTCCACTCTCCTTTTAAAATATTTCCTTACAGGAGATGGGGTTTTCTAACCCCATGCTTCTTAAAACCGTGGACTGGAAAGTCCACTCTCCTTTTATATCACTCCTCCAAAGGAGATGGGGTTTTCTAACCCCATGCCTCTTCAAAACGTGGACTCGAAAGTCCACTCTACTTTTTTAATTTCAAAAAATACTCCAGTCTTTCTTTCAACTTAAAAAGATCGTCTTGCACATCGGCAAACTGCGGCATCATGATCCATTGTTGAATCACCGCATAAGTTACTGAATCTCGTTGGGCGATTTCCTCGCCGGTTGCCATGTTATCTTTGGTCAACAGATTGTTCGATGTAAAATAATTTTGATTGGGAAACAGTCCGAAAAAATGTGTCAGTTCCTCTTTGGAAATATCATCTCGCAAAATATATTTTTCGATAATTTCACGCTGTGATGGTTCTCGAAAATCTGCTCTGGCAAAATAACCGGCTCTGGTTTTTTCACGATCTTGTAGTAGTTGCCAATTATTCAATAACGTCGATAAACCTTTTTCAGGATTATCAATGACCAGACGATCGATTGTCAGAAACGACGCATGCGCAACAGCTTGATTGTTCTCTTCTTTTTTTTCCAATAACTTTCCTAATTGTGGAATAAAATCCTGACTATTAGTATGAACCAGAACATCGAACGATTCCAAAAATCCGGCTGATGGCTTTGCACGCCATTGCCTATTATTCAACAATTGATTGAACTGATTGCGTAAATAACTACTGCCCTCTTCCGGTGTATGACTCCATGCATAGTTGCGAAATGCCAATGCCCACTCATCTGATGAATTTGAATTTTCAAAAATAGTTTCAGCGTATTTTCCTGCTTCCTCCAAATTCAGACGCCCTAGTTGATCAAGCAGAAAAACCCGCAATGTTGTCGCATCTTCTAACGTACCATTTTCTCTTAACTGAAAACCGCCCCCAGCCGGCGCGTCTTTTTTTGTTTCAAGAAACTGTCTGACAACTTTAGCCGACTCTGAAGGTTGGTTGTGCCAAAGTTCTTTTTCTAACTGCTTCAATAATTCTCTTCTTTGATCGGGATCTTTCAAACCTGACAATTGACTATGCACATCGGAAAGTCTTTGCTGCAGTTTAAGATTAGCAGATTCTTTTTTGTATATATTAGAATCAACAGAACTAATATTTTTCTGAGAATCCTTCTTGGCCAAAAGTTCTGATGATTTTTTGTCTAAATTTTTTGTAGCATCATTTTTTTGTGCCAACTCACTATCTTTATCCTGAATTTTATTTAGAGTTAACCAAACAATAATTATGATTAGAGTTATGGAAAAAATTAATATGGATTTTGATTTTCTCATTGTCTAAAACAACCAAATATCAATTTGTTTCACTCAGTAGTCAAGGAATCAGAGCTCACGAAACAAAACAGATATTTGTAGATTATCTATATGATAGAGCGTCTGCCATAATAAATTTGCCTCTTCAGAAAAATTCGTGGGTTGAATCAGGAACAGGCAGGCCGCCCATTGTGTGAAACAAGGCGATTTGAAGCGCATCAAATGTTTTAAACCCATAAGCTTTTCTCGTAGTGAGATTTATTTTTCGATTTAACC
>JAJFLR010000047.1 GCA_021772565.1 Opitutales bacterium
AAATTACCAGAAAACTTCTAGTTTACCAGCAGCAATACCTACATGCACTTCAACTTGATGAGTCTATCTTTACAACTCCGCCATGATTACGGTTATAATAAATAAGAAAAAACGAATAAAAATACTAAGGAATGTGTGTTACGAGATTTGATCTGACTAAATTAACCCGTTAGCTTGAAAGCTGTAATATCCTAACCCAGATGGATCATGATTTTGTGTACCAATAATAATATGGTCGAATAATTCTATTGATACAGTTTTAGCTGCGTCACGGAGTTGTCGTGTTACTTTGATATCATTACTACTTGGAGTGGGATCTCCACTTGGATGGTTATGGGCACATATGATTGACGTAGAATTATTTCGTATAGCTTCACGGAAAACTTCGCGCGGATGTGCAAGACTGCTGTTAACAGTTCCGGAAGTCACTTCCTTCAGCTTTATAATTCGGTTTTTATTGTTTAAACAAAGAACCCAGAATTTTTCAACTTCCAATCCAGTAGAAATTGGAACAAAATACTCATAGACTGATTGGGCATCATTTAATGCAGTAAAATTATTTTCGTTATTTTGTGAAAGAATGCGGCGAGCAATTTCCATAACCGAAATTAGCTGTAATGCTTTAATATGTCCTATACCTTTTAGTTTTTCAAAATCGTTTACTGACCAAGTAATCAATCCTGCAAGTGAACCTGCTTCAGCGATTAATCGAGACGATAATGCTAAAACATCTAAGCCTTTCGTTCCACTGCGCAATAACATCGCTAGAAGTTCAGTATCGCTCAAAGCAGAAGCACCCTTTTTTTCAAGTCTTTCCTGAGGGCGCTCATTTACTGCCATATCCTTTAAGCTCACAGGTGCGGCGTATTGGTTATTCATTTATTGCTATTGATTTATTTGGATATTAAACTCATTTATACAACGAGAATAATAAATAGTATTGGGTAATAAAAATACTATAAACAAATAAATGAAACGATAATGGCAACACCAACAATTATAATTTCGATTATATTAATAGTAGATGGAGTAATCGGATATCTACTTGGACAACCAAATCCTGAAACGGGTAATGTGAGCAAAACAGCGTTAATCCCAATTTTTTTTGGGCTCCCAATTTTTTTTTGCGGATTAATTGCACGAAATGAAAAGTTTCGCAAACATGCAATGCACCTTGCTGTAATGATTGGATTTCTGGGATTCATTGGTGCCGGTATGCGAGTCCCCAAATCTATAGTTGCTTTAAATGAGAATCCGGATGGCAGTCCATTAGCTTTAATTTCGCAAACAGTTATGGCTATAGTCTGTTTAGTTTTTGTGATATTATGTGTCAGATCATTTATTCAGGCCAGGAAAGCAAAAAGCCAATAGCTTGATAATTAAATATTATAAAATAAAACTTCCGCTTGAATTTTTCTGCCAGTTGCTCTTTATAGAGATTTATTATTAGTGTGCGCCCCTAGCTCAATTGGATAGAGTGCCTGACTACGGATCAGGAGGTTGGGGGTTCGACTCCCTCGGGGCGTGCCATTTTTATAACAGGCTGATTATCAGCTTAAAGCCTTTGCATAGTGAGATCTGTGGCAGTATTCTGATTTGGATTGCCTAACTGTCAGCAGAAATAAATGGGTTGGTTTTGGCGCTATTGGGTTATCATTCTATCGAAGTAAAATTAAATTGAGAAAACGTTTATCAAATTAATTTTATTTAAATTAGAATTGATAAATAATACTATGCACTTGAAAATTTTTTGAAATGGTGTTTAGTGAAAGCAAACAACACAATTAATGAATTTTATTATAATCAATAAAATCATAGCCACCGCTATTTGCCAATTAACAGTTCGAAGATTGTTTCAATATCTTCAGCAGGTTTCTGCTAATTGTTTAGTCTTGTACTACCTGCTTACAGACTTCCTGCCCAATTTTGATTTACTGACGTATGAAAATTTTACAACAACAACTAAAACAACAAATAAAAAACAAACAAATGAAAGCATGTACCTTAAACACAAATATACAAAATGAAGAATTGAAATTGGCAGATAACTTAAATCTGTTAATTGATAATTCACTTACAACCCGTAACTTGTCAGTAAAGATACTTCAGCTCACACTTAATTCATTACGTTATGCAATGAATGAACCAGTCGGTAGTGAAGCTTATCATAATACTATTCTTCTTATAAAGGATCTAGTAAATAGATATGAGGTTGAGCATGAACGGGGATTGATATAGAATTTATATATTATCAATACTATTGCGTTAGGTAATGCTAGAAGAACTAAGTTTAAACAATTTCAACAATATTTTGGCATTAGTTACATATATTTATGCATTACAAATAATGTAGTTTAAGCTTTAATTCATATTCATAAAAATTATACTTGTTATAATTATTAATTATGAAAAAGCCAAAGATAGCATTTTTGGATGCAAATACTGTTGGTGTCGTTCCTGAAATAAAAAACTTGGAAAAACTTGGGCATGTGACACTCTATCCAGGCACAACAATTGATCAAACTTGTGATCGTATCCTGGGTCAGGATATTATTATCACTAACAAGGTTGTTATCGATGCATCTGTGATCAATCGTTGTCCTGAGCTAAAGCTGATTTGTATTGCTGCCACGGGTACAAATAACGTTGATATAGAATTTGCTGAAAAGAATAATATTAGAGTTAAGAATGTCGTAAATTACTCATCCAACAGTGTTGCCTGGCTTACATTAGCAATGATGAGCAATCTTGCGAAATTAAATGTGCCCTTAAATTATTACGATAATTATGCCAAAACTGAATACATATACAGTGAAACTTTTTGTCATATCGGTCCAGCCTTTCAAGATTTTGAAGGCAAACAAGTCGGAATTATTGGCCTGGGTAACATCGGAACAAAAGTTGCAAATGTTTTGAGTAATCTTGGAGCAGAAATTTGCTATTATTCTACCTCAGGAAAAAATAATAACGATGAATTCGAAAGAATTGAATTATCAGAGCTGCTTACTCGTTCTGACATTGTGACAATTCATGCGCCCCTCAATGAGCAAACAAAAAATTTGATTACAATTGAAGAACTAAAGTTGATGAAAAAGTCTGCTCTACTAATCAACATGGGTAGGGGAGGGATCGTCAATGAAACGGATTTAGCTCAGGCGATTGATGAAAATTTAATTGCTGCGGCAGGTGTTGATGTTTTGGAAAATGAACCGATTCTCATTGATTCGCCACTTCTGAAAATTAAAAACATGGAGAAAATCTTAATTACTCCTCACATCGGTTGGGCAAGTGTTCAAGCCAGAAGAAATTTGATCAATCGAATTTATGATAACATCAGTCAATTTCTTTTAGAAAATCCAAATTTAATTTAAATTAGTTACATTTAAATTTGGTTGAACTGAATCTGCTTTTTTAAATCAATATCAGTAACGGTTATCAAACCACGGTTGCCTCGGCTTCGGCCGTGAGCTCAGTCGAACGGAGATGCATCCCTACCAAAATTTCTCCAATCGTTATAGTCACCCTCTTTTTCTCAATAAAACACAACCTAATACCAACAGGCCGGTGATTAACACCATAGATTTTGTCTCAGGTATCACCTCGACACTCAATGTTCCAGTGGTCAACAAACTACTGGAATTCCAAGCTAATCCTGAGTCGACATTAGGCAAATTAATTGTTTCGAATGAGCCATATAGCATATTCCAATTCAATATATCAAACATATTACCATCAGCAGGAACAAACCCATTTATCAGAATAATATTGAGTGATCCGGCGACTGTCAAAGTATTGATAACATCAAACCTGTCATGTTCAGTTCCGGCTGTCAAACCGCCAAGTTCCATTTCCAGTATGTTTGTGGAATCAAGCTCCACTTCGACATAAGAAGTTATTATAGCCGGGCTGTTACCTGGTTGATAGGTGCCAGAAAAAGTAACTTTGCCGTCACCAGTGAAATTTCCTGCTCCAGTGGTAGTACCATCAAAGGTTATCTGAGAATTTGCGCCGATGTTTGTGTCATTGCCCTGTAACGTTGCGTCACCACTAACGGTAATAGTGCTGTTTGCATCGACATTCAGTCCTGCGCCGGAATTTACCGCAATGTCACTAGCAACTGTAGTTGTTCCGGTAACACCATCTTCCCCCAACTGCAAAGTTCCATTATTAACCGTTGTTGTTCCACTGTATGTATTTGATCCGGTCAAAATCAATGTTCCGCTACCTTCTTTAACCAAGCTTTGTGACCCTCCACTTTCGCCAAAACCGTTTTCGATATGGATAGAATTTTCAACGGTTAGGGTTCGGTCACCAGTTAATGTATTGGTTCCTTGGAAGGTGATTGACTTGGTAGCATTGGCAAAAGTTAAATCACCGTCGATGCTAAGGTCATTGGTTATATTACCACTAGTCGGTGTTGCTTCAAATTCTCCGCCACTTAATGTAAGTGTTTCTCCATTTTGCGGAGTGACGGTAATATGCAAGCTCCAGCTTTTGACCTGACTGGTGCCAGTTCTCAAATCATCAGCAATAAATAATTTCCACGATGATGTAGAATCCCAGGTAGTAAAACTGCTTAACAAAGCAGTGCGCGAATCCGTATTGACGACTGCTGCCGAATTGACAGCACGACCATCTGGTGCCCATGTGCCGGTTAGTGCGCCTGAGGTTGGTGTAGTTTCGTTACCAAACAACGTTTGCCTGTAATTGTGAATATCTCCATTTGTAGCACTGTCGTCAAATGTAACATTAATTCCATCGTCATAATAACCAAATGGATCAGAGCTGGTTTTTCCGGGGCGGTTTACTAAAACAGCATAGTTTGAACCATGACTGAGCGATACGAAAAAATCACCGTTAAACCCACCACTACCGGTGCCTTCGATTTCAACGCTGGTAGTAATATTGTTTATCACACTAAATCCGGTGTCCAATGTTTCCTGCAATAAAAGCTCACCATTATCCGGTATCGATGTATTTAAATTATCAAATGTATAGTTAACACTCAGTTCCAAAGCATCAGACAGTCTAACTGTAAAAATCATAAACATTAAAATAAACTGTAATTTTCTATTTCCCATTTAAATTTCTTATTCTAAATTCTCCAAATAATTTTTTTCTAATATTCATCTACCACCTACGCACTACAAGCTACACCCTTCCATTTACTGCTTAACTCCTCGATAAAATCTCTGAACGAACATACCGGCATCTTCATCGGTAACTGTATATTTTCCCTCACTATCTGCAGTCGCCGTTTCGATAACGACCCAAGTCATTAAATCTTCTGATGCCTGAATATCATAGCCACGTCCAATAACCCCGATAAATTTAATCAGCACCTGGCCACCACTGGAAGGAATTTCAGTGGCGCTGGCAACATTGCTGTTACCCGGATCGGTAAATGTATTTATGGTAACGGAAACAACACCAGTGGCATTGCCGCCATTGCCATCAGATAAGTTATAATTAAAGCTGTCAGCGTCATTAGCATTGCCACCTGAAGGCGGAATATAAAATACCCAAGGGCCGGATGTAGAAATTGTGCCGCCATTTGTGCTGCTGGCTGTAGTCAAGCTCAGCGTTAAAGTATCGCCGGAATCAGTATCTGAATCGTTTGACGTTAGAGTCGTTATCAGAATACGTGCCGGGGTGTCGGTTTCGCGCTCTAACGAATCAGTGCTGGCAGTCGGTGCGTTATTAAACCAACCCGATTCGTTGCCACTGTCTGTCGAGTTAGCCGGATTCAATGCAGGAATCTTATCGGCGCCACTCTCTTTTAAAACAGTGTCGCGGATATCGACAAAATCTATCGTAGCAATTGTGCCGGTAATATTCAAGGTATGTTGCGAGCCGTCATTTAAAACGGTGCCGGAACTATTGATTGTGCGAATTGAAACTACCTGTCCGACGGATAAATTTACCGTGAAATTCCCACTAACCGTTTGGGTGACATCTTCCTCGAAACCGACAATTCGCAATGCGGTATCGAGTATGGAAAAATTATTGAATGTGAATGCGCCGATGATGTCTTGAGCCGTTGTTCCATTCAGAGCAACGGTTGAAGTTTGTGCATTGAATGTACCGCCGGTACTCGACATATTACCGGTTACATTGATGTTAGCGTTACCGGCATTAAAAGTGCCACCGGATTGCGAATAACTTTCACCGTTATTGAGATTGACAACAGTGCTGCCACTGAGAGTAACAGTGCCGTCGTTGATTGTTATGCCGGCATGGGTGAGAGAGGTTAAGAAAATTAATGAAAAGATTATTTGGCCACGGATTAAACACGGATTGAACACAGATTTTACTTTTAAGGTAGGGATGACTCGCCTTGGGTTGAGCTTAGTCGATACCTGAGGCATCCGGATCTTTGAAGCAATAAATGTAGGGCTGGAGCTTGCTCCATGCCTTTTGGGTAGACGATCGCCGGCGTGCAGCAAGCTGCAGCCCTACAATAGAAACTTCCGACGGTTTCGATTTTACATCTGATACGTTCCTACCTGATAATAAAAATTTATTAAATAATCCGTGTTTCATCTGTGTTTAATTGTTATTCTCGCTTCACTCGTTGAGGTGTCGGAACAAGTTCCTCGGTAGTGGCTAATAAAAAAAATTTCACTCAGTTATAATTCGTAATTGTTATTCTCGTTTCACTCGTTGAGGTGTCGCTTCGCTTATAGCTGGAACCAATCAACCGGTGCACTTATCGGTACACCTATTGTTGATACCAATGGTGAAATTGGCGCATCTCACCCTATCGGCAGTTTTGTTTTCACAATTGCGGGTGACCGCGCGACGATTCGTGACAATGATGATGAAACAACAATTTTTCGAGTCACTGACTCGCCAAGTAGTGTGGCTCATTGGAGATTCATAAAAGGTATCGGACATTCACAATCTATAGATGACACTGAACCTTCTGCGAGTGATTGGAGTGTCTTTGCAATTGTCCAAACAGAAAATGCTGGAGATGCAACATCTATCACTGTCAGTGGAGGTGGCATATCAGGAAACCGCGCATTCGAACAAAATGGAAATCTTTGGGAATTTGAGGTAGAACATACTTCAGAAGCCGCACTGGATGCAGAATTTCCAAGTGGAGCAACTTATACCATAACACTAAGTGGCGGCACTCTCGGAACGTTGATACAACAATTTACACTTGGAGCAAAAGCCTACCCGAATACTCCCTACCTAACGGGCTCAACGTTCACTGTCATTAAATCTATTAATGCCTATAATAATTTTACCGCGACATTCAGCAACCCCGGATCGCTGACTGCGACGAATGGCAGTACTACATTCGAAATATTCGCTGAACCGGATGAAAACAGCGTTTTCCGTGAACAATCTGCTGGAGCTGCTACATCTGCCCTTATTCCTGTAGGCACACTAGACACAGACACAACTTTTTTTGGCTTTCTCGAATATTCCAATGCTCAAATGGCTAGCGGTACGGGTGGATTTGAAATCGATGGTACAACTTCACATAATACCTCAATAGACTTCAGTGTTATTACTGTCTCACAAGGCGGTCCTATGAATGAATCTCCGATTGTCGGAGGATGGCAGTTCGGTGATGGAGCTGTTGATAACTCGGGCGTTTTGGTATTTTTACCAAATGGCATTTACTTTCACGCAGAAGATACTGTTGCCGATGCAAACGAGTTTGATGGTATGGAGAGAGGCACATATATTTGGAACGAATCGACAGGGGCGCTCACGATAACACCCATTGTCGATACCAACGGTGAAATTGGCGCATCCCACCCAAACGGCAGTTTTGTTTTAACAATAGCAGGAGATGGTATGAATATTCGTGACAATGTGGATGTGACGGCTCTTCGTCGTGTAACTTATATTACCGGGGCGTCGGCCATCGATGGAACTAACGGTCAAATCACAATCGAGTTCAAAGGGATCATTCAGGATAGTAATGACCTTTCTGGATGGAAAGATGTTTCTCCACAGCCTACCAGTCCATGGACATTTACACCGGTGACGACCAAACGATTTTTCTTGTCTCGAGGTAAGTGACAAACATTGACTATCAAAACATGTATAATTAAACACTACTGTCCAATCATAAGAACTTGAATACCTATTGGTTAGATTTTGATAGATTAAAAATTCCATTCCTTGATTTGATTTTATAGTCGACAAGAAAATATAAATATTTTTTTCGACTTATGTCACGAAGACCAGGATTAGAAAGTAGAGATGGTAATTTATCACATCATTAATCGAGGTAACTACGGCTCAGATTTATTCGAATTGGATAGAACTATAAAGTCTATTGAAATCTATAGTGTATGAAATCATAGACTATAGAATTCATAAAGATTTAAGAATTGAAAAACAAAGATAGATGAACAACCATAGTCATTTCACGAGGATGAATAAAACTTTAACGACACAGGTCGGTTGAACTAAGCCGCAAAGCGGCATTTAATATTTAAAAGTGGTAACTCGGCAGCCTGTAAACAAACTACCGAGTATGATAAAAAAAAATTAGTTAATCAGAGGTGAGTCTTCCGGATTCTTCGTTCCACGTTTTCATGGACAACTACTCCCGGCTCGTTTTCTCTGACTACTATGACCTCTGCTGACTTCTCGTTTCTCAATTTGGACATCTCTATCCAAACCGCTGTGCTTTAACGGTAGCTTGA
>JAJFLR010000048.1 GCA_021772565.1 Opitutales bacterium
GAGAAAAAAGTAGCTTTACCGAAAGCGATCACCAATAAATATTAACAAATAAAATGAATAAAAGCGATAGCATCACCTTTGCCCCGTACTAGGGAATTATAGTTGTCGTCAAATAGGGAAGAATAATTGTCGTTGACCACATAGGCGTAATTTCCCGAGACGGTGACGGATGTTGGGCCGCTGCCGATAGACAGACTGCCGGTCAGGCTCGGGGATGCCGGTGTGCTCACATCAATGACCTTGAGGTCATCGGAAGTTTGGTCGACGACATAGGCGTAATTTCCCGAGACGGCGACGGATCTTGGGTTCCCGCCGATAGCCAGGCTGCCGGACAGGCTCGGCGCTACCGGTGTGCTCACATCAATGACCTTGAGGTCATCGGAAGTTTGGTCGACGATATAGGCGTAATTTCCCGAGACGGTGACGGATGTTGGGCCGCTGCCGATAGCCAGGCTGCCGACAATAGGAGCGAATAGTGGTGACAGATTGACGGCGGATACCTGGCTGAAATCCAGGCCACTGACAATGGGTGATAGATCAGCGCTCAGCGTCGCACCAGCATCGGTTACTTCGAGTGACGTGCCCGTTAAGAGTGACGCTGGTGTTCAACTCATTGGTGCTGCTGGCATCGGCTAAGGTACTCCATTGGGTACCGGTGCCGGTGCTCGATAGAACCTGACCGGAGGTACCGGCAGAATCAGAGGAATCGACGTATGTGCCGGTAACTCGGAGGTTGCCGTCGATATCTAATGCCTCAGAAGGATTGGGTGTGCCGATACCGACTCGATTTTCAGAACCATCTATAAAAAGGGTATTGGAATCGAAATTGAGATCGAAGTTGCCCAGAGCGAAGGCGGTGTTGGCATCAATTGTAATAGCGTCAATCAACTTATCGAAATCGAGTGCATCTGCGCCAATGGAAGAAGCGCCGCCGATAGTAACCCAAGCCGATCCGTCATAGTAATTATAGGTGCCTGTGGTAGTATTGAAGATCAGCAGACCGGTCGCTGGCGAACTGACGGCGTCGCGTTGGGTGGAGGTCATGCGCGGAAACAAGATGCCCTTGGTTGTTCGAGGTTACATCAAGGATGGAGGAGGCGTCTGGTGTGCCGACGCCGACGCCGACTTGACCGTCGGGTTCGACGATCAGCAATTCGTTGTCGCTGGAATCTTGAACCTCAAAATTGTCTGACTGCAGTTCGACTTCGACATCCGGTGCCGCGATTAGGTGTGTGATTGTATATATTAATAATATTATTAATGTTGATAGACTTTTTGTTTTCATGCTAACGTGGATAGAATAAGTGGATAATTAATAGAATTTTTTTTTAAAAATTTAAAAAACTATAAAAATATGAGTCAACTATTGAATTGAGTTAAAAAAGATTTTTTTAAATTTCACAAAAGTCAGATGGACTGTCGCACTCTGCTATTGCAGAGCTCACAATGACAATTAGGTTTTTACTTAGTCATCGGCGAGGAGCAACGCGAGCCGATTACGCCATAGTAGCCTCTGGCTACGACGGCTGTACGCGTCGATCCAAACCGTAGAATCTAGATGGATTGCCGCGCCATCGTGCCGATGGCTCGCAATGACAAAAGTGTACAATAACTTTTCGAAAAACTTTGTGAAATTATTTTTCAGAACCAGTATAATTACCGAAGAAGAAATCAAGAGATCAGGATCGGAGATACTCCTGGAAATTTTAAGACTGTCTCCCGGGCTTGAAGTCGGACGTACTGGCTCAAACGATTGGGCAATCTGTATTCGCGGATTTAACGATACCGTCTCTTAATCTAATTAGATTTCAAAAATTTCACCAAATGAGAATATTGATCGAGATATAAATTTCTACCGGCAACGGAAATTTTGACAAGTTGAATGCCATTATCTTGATTTTTATAAGAGTTATCATCTTCGAGCTTAACAGTTGATATAAGATTTAAGTTTATAATCTTTTCGAGAATGGGTAGTTTAGTTTTTTCAAATTCTGCCCAGATAGTTTTGGCGTTATTTCTTAAATGTTTATTTTCATCTATGCTTTTTGATAAATTATGCCATTCGTCTAAATAATTTCTTAAATTTTGATTTAACCATTTTAAATCCTTTGCTACTTTACTTTTCGTTTTATCGGCAGTTTCTAAAGTTTTAAGATCATTTTCAAAATTTTGATCTATACTTAACAGATTATTATTAAGATTTTTCTGATTTATTTGACTGAAGAGTTGTCGGTATTTTTTAACAGTTTCAGTGTTGAGAATTTTGTAATGATTTATATCTATGCCAAAAAATGAGTCTTCATCATTTTCCTTTTTATGCGACCGACCATCGGGAAATAAATTTATTAAATCATCAATTTGATGTTTAATTTTACTGCGAGATTGGTCTGTATCAATCAGTGCTTCAAATATTTCAGACTGTTCAAAAATTAGATTTTGAGTATTTTGATTGAGGAACTTAACAGTAATTATTTCAGGGGGGGTACTAACCCATTTTTCCAGACGACTCCAATCAAGTTTATTAATTGCTAAAGAAACAGTTTGCGGTAGTATGCAAATGAGTAAAAATATTATTCGATGCATCATCTATTTTATTTTAAAATAATGTAATCGAGAAAAGAGAAACGTGTTATTGTGTCAAATCTGAATGAATAGATTTCTGCTTTAGAGATCTTTTGATCAAGGATATTATAGTATTTCTAATAAAGTAATATAGATCGGTTTATTAAAGGTGTTGTCTATATTGTGATTAGATTAGAACTAAAAACATTGTACAGCTGTAGCTGGCCTATTACCGAGAGGTGTTTAGCTATAACTCGCTGATTACTCACTTCCGGTAAGCAAAACACTCTATCGTAATATAGTTTATCATTCGATTGAATCATATCCATGCAGTATAGATATTTCCATACGTAACAGATATTCCATACTGGAATCGACCTGATTATACAATTTACTTGTTTTTGGTAAATGCTTTTTAATTTTAAAAAGCAGATTTATAGCCTGTAGGTATTTGATTCGGCATTCAATCAGTTCTAGTTCACTCATTTATAGTATTGATTGGGTTTATTTTCTATTTATCACTACGATTTTCATAATATTCAAAGAATTCATCAAGGCCGATGTAAAGTGCACTTATGATTAATTTCCACTCATATTTATCACTCGAATTAGTGTCTGCAACTAATGTGAAGATATAGTCTTCAACCACTTTTACTTTTTCATTTATTGGAATAGGAAGTTTCATAAAATAAACAATTATTTAATAAAATATTAAACTTCAAGAAAAAACTTTGATGTTTGTTGAATTATTTAATTTATTATTAAATTATGAATACGGGCATAAATCTTTTTGGAGAAAAATTGCGTCAGATAAATGAATCTTTATTTCCTGAATGGAAGGGCAAAAATATTGCTAAAATCTGCGAAATTGCTCCATCCTTATTGAGTAGAATATACAGCGGTGAATATTTTCCGGGCGAGAAATCTCTAATAAAAATTATAAATAATTTGCCGATCAATGATTTTCAAAAATCTGAAATCGCTGAAGCCTGGCTTCGTCAAAAGTGCAAAGAAATTGGGATTTCGGATAAAGTTGTGATCAGCAAGCGAGATACTCATAATTTAAAATTGCCTCAATATTTAGTGCAGGATGCTGAGCTGGAAGAACGGTTAGAAATATTAGCTGCTGCTGCTGTTCACAGAAAAAATACACGTAATGTAGTTATGCACATCACTGATGGAATTATTGAGAGAGCTAATCGTGAAGGCAGTTATGATTTTTTAAATACTGATAAAGATCTTGCGGTTGCAGATGAAATTGAAAATTACAATTCTACAAAAAAGAAGAAATAGAATACAATGCAGCTTGTTTGATTTCAACGGATAGTAAAATTTTACAGTGAATTTTATCCAAGTAATTTCAAGAAATTATATAATTGAATTTATTATTTCCTTAATAGTTCGACAATTTTTAAAGCAAAGGTAGGTTCCACTACAATTTACTATGACAGAAGAAGAATTAAAACAAAAAGATTCTGATATTGAGAATTTCATAGATCATTTTGATAAGCTCAAAAATGAAGTTGCAAAAAATATTATTGGTCAGGAAGAAGTTATTGAATTTACACTAATTGCTATAATAGCTGGCGGCCATGTTCTATTGGAAGGTGCACCGGGATTGGGAAAAACTTTGTTGGTTAAAACAATTGCGGAAGTGTTAAGTTTATCATTTAAGAGAGTGCAGTTTACACCTGATTTGATGCCTGCTGATATTATTGGAACACAGGTATTTCTTGAAGATGCAAGTGGTCACTCCCGTTTTGAATTTTCACCGGGGCCTGTATTTTGTAATTTATTATTAGGTGATGAAATAAATCGAGCGACACCGAAAACTCAATCTGCTTTACTTGAGGCTATGCAAGAACGAGCTGTAACAGTTTTCGGAGAAACGCGACAGCTTGATTTACCTCATTTTGTTCTGGCAACTCAAAACTCAATAGAGCAAGAGGGGACATATCCACTGCCTGAAGCACAACTTGATCGTTTCTTTTTTAAACTACTCATCGACTATCCGACATTTCAAGAATTTGAAAATATTCTAGAATTAACAACAAGTAAGTCTGAAACTAAAATCAATAAACTATTCAATGGAGCAGACTTAATATCGATGGGTGATTTAGCAAGGGAGGTGCCGATTCCGCCAACTATTAAAAAAAGGGCGGTTGAACTCGTTATGGGAACGCACCCGGAAACAGAGTATTCTACAGAAGAAGTAAAGCGTTATGTTAGATATGGTGCTAGTCCAAGAGCCGGACAGGCACTATTAATTGCCGCAAAAATTAAAGCGTTATTGAATAAACGTTTTTATGTTGCAACCGAAGATATTTTATCTGTTGCGTTACAAGTTCTCAATCATAGGATTATTCTAAATTTTGAAGCACAGGCAGATGGAGTTAGTGTACACCATTTATTGGAAAACCTTATGAACGAGAAAAAATCAAAATGGGTAAAATGTTAAGCTTGTAATTCGCCAAGATTTGAAGGTGTGTCTGATAAAATAAAATTGATATGGTTCGTGATGTTATACACCTTGCTTTAACAATAAAACCACAGTTGTACAGTGAGCCCACGAAGTGATTACTGTATTTTAAGTAGATAAGATTTAGTTATCCAATAATGCCAGTAGGTTAGAATTAGTGTACTAACCTTTATTAATCTCTAATGATCGATCAAGAAATTCTTTAGTTTGTTTCTTGGCTTCTTCAATTGATGGTGATCCAGTAATAATGATTTCAATGGATTTTCGACTATTGATTCTCTTACCGTTAGCTACATTTACCAAACGCTCTTTCATTGAATCTGCCAGTGGAACTGCTATTCCGGGAAAATCACTCCAAACTGCATAAAACACGTAGATGGGTGTTCCGAATGTTTCAAATTTATATGAGCTGATATTAATTGTTAAATCGTTATTTTCCCAAACAAAAGAGTCGCCAAAATCTATTAAATTTAGACCTGATGCCGGCAAACATATTTCAGGGCGATGAACGCCCGCAAATGATGATACTTTCCCTTTATCCCAACTTAGAAAATATACTAACCATCTTTCATTTTTGTCATTAATCCATGATGCTTTAATTCCTTCAGTAGTTCGCAATACGCTTTTAACTCGGCTTGGGATTTTATGAAAATTAACCTTCGAATTTACATTGTCCCAATTTATTGAGACAATATGTGGATCAAGATCTTCCGCTTCATTTTTGGAATACCACATTTCAGATATTAAAAACGAGATTACAAATAATGAGGAAATCATTATTAAAGTTGGTGCCTTAAGCCATCTGAGACCTTCATTTTCACTTCTTTGAACGCATGGGGTTGGAGGTTGTGATACCCGTAATTTATTTATTATTAACGCCGATACAAATAGTACTAAAAATGATGTAATTGAAATTGCATAGCCAACCGGATCGTGCCAATACTCAATATCTCCGGGATTCTGACTATACGAAACAAATGTCAGTATGTAAGTGCGAATTATATTTAATAAAATTGAAACGACTGAACCAAATATTATTAGTGATAATCTTATGTAAATTCGGAGTCGAAATAGTTCACCAAAAAAATATCCGGCCATTATTGTTGACTGAAATGATCTTACACCGCTACAGGCTTCCTCAACACCAACCATTCCGGTTGAAAGTTTTATCAAGTTACCTTTTTGCTCTGCAGGTACTCCTGATAAATTCATTGCGTCAACTGTTATAGTTGCAACCATTTGCATCAAATGTTGTGTGATTGGCTGTTCGATCATGTTCAACCATGGTACTGCAAATAAAATAACAGCAGCTGGTATTGCAAAATGCCTAACCCATGAATAACTAGTCCATAACCAAATTACAACCAGTGTGATTAAATATACATTTATTGCTTGTGCCCACTGAACAACACGCCAGTCAGGATTGGATTGATAAATTATTTTTAGTGGTAAAATTGTTAGCACTAAAAAGATTAGCGTAAGAAATAAAATAATATTTTGTGAAGAATTTTGATTAGAATTTATAGCTGGTCTATCTTCCCATCTTAGATAAACAAGATAGAGAGTTAAAAAAGGAACGAAATAACCATAACGATATTGTTCATCAATGCTCCATTCTAACTCTAGAATTCTAATGAGATCGAGCCACAGAATTGCTAAAATCGAGATATTTGCATATTTCAGAATATTTAACTTATCCAAGTTTTTTTTCATATTAAATATATTATAATAAAACCAGAAAAGTCTGTAGCAAAATGAATAGTTATAAATACATCATCTCAGCAATTCACCATTTGTGATTGCAATTTAATACTAGTTGTCAATCCAAGTTCATAAAAGTTTGAGTTTGTAATTTATATAGATAAAACTTCATTTAAAAATATGTCAGCATTAAAATTGAGTCATCATAGATGATTTATGAATTGAATTATTATTAGATTTATAATTATTATCATAAAATTAATTACTTAGAGTATTAGTAATTAATAAAACTACATTATATTAATAAAAACAAAAAAGACTTAGATGAAAAGCGATTTTTTTCTATTACCCCGTCAAGCTCAAGTAGCGGCTTGGATCTGTGTTGGCTTTCTTGCATTTTTAGCAGTTGATCAATCTAGATGGTGGGGCATGCGCGAAGATTATAGTTTTGGGTATTTGGTTCCACTGTTTGTAGCTTACGTAATTTATGAACGTTGGCCTGTGATAAAACAAATTTTTATTAAAAGTAAAACTGTTATTGACGAAAATGGAGATGACCAAACTTCTGTTGAAACTCGAATACCTCAAGCTGAAAATATAGATTCGTGGTCACCTGCATTAACTAAATTTTTGGAGGTACTTTTTATAACAGTGTTAATATTGGGACTGTTATCTTTTGTTATGGGAGCTTTTTTGAAATCACTAACTGGCCCGGGATTACCTGTTACCTGGTTGCTTACCGTCGGATTTGTCGGTCTGGTTTTTGGAATGATTTACAGTTTTAGTGATTTTGATTCTGAAAACAATACTATCCATCCAAAGACCAGACTGCTTCTCACATCTATGTTTATTTTTCCATGTTTCATTTGGTTGATATCATCTCCACTGCTTGATTTTCTAGAAACTAAATTAAGCCTGTTTCTATTAAGTAATGTAATTAAAGTCGTATTTGTTGTTTTCGACCTTTTGGCATTACCGATAGAAATTCAAGGGAACGTTTTGATTTTGCCCAAAGGACAGGTCGGAGTAGCCGATGCTTGCTCCGGCATTCGTTCACTGACTGCATGTTTATTTGCAGGATCTTTTTTAAGTGCTGTCTTTTTGGATAGTTTTCTGAAAAAGTTTTTGCTAGTTGCTTCGGCAATGTTTCTTGCATTTGTCACAAACATTATAAGAAGTCTTTTTTTAACCTGCTGGGCTTATGCTTACGGTTCAGATTCCATCAGTGGAAAAGTTCACGATATTACTGGATATGCAGTATTGGGGCTAACGTGTATTGGGTTACTTTGTTTGTTGCCTATATTTAATTTTAAATTCACTTATGAACCCGATGAACTTCCGGAAGCATCAGCTTCTAGTTAGTTCTTTATGATTTTAATTCAGTGCTTGTATGAATATTTTAATGATTGCGTCAGAAGTTGCACCCTATGTTAAAGTGGGTGGATTGGGTGATGTAGTGGGAGCACTCCCTAAAGCTATTGAAAAACTTGGACACGATGTTAGAGTTATTTGCCCATTATATGGGTCTATTGTTAAAGATGAAAATTGGAACTCTTTTAAGTCTCCTTTTAATATATATTTTGGAGGGAAAAATTTAAAAGCCAAAATTTGGGAGAGCACATTACCTAATAGCAATGTTAAGGTCTACTTTATTGAGTATAATGTTTTATATGCCTACAAGGAAGTTTATAGCGGTCCATGGGGAGCTCACGAAAATAATGACAGAAGATTCATTTTTTTATGTCGATCGGGGATTGAACTTTCAAAATTAATCAATTGGCAGCCAGATGTAATACACTGCCACGATTGGCCAACTGCACCTACTTCCCTAATGTTAAAGACTTCGTATTTAAATGAGCCTAAAGGAAATTGTGCGACAGTGTTAACAATTCATAGTATTCAACATCAGGGGAGTTTTCATGCAGGAATTTTAGATTATGCCGGTGTGGTATCAGAAAGTATTTTTGACACCGGTCATTTAGAGACAAATGACCAGTTGAATTTTTTAAAATGTGGATTGATTTATTCGACAAAAATTACAACAGTAAGTCCTAACTATGCTCGTGAAATTCAGACGCCGGAATATGGATATACGCTTGATAAAACTTTAATTTCTAGATCATCAGATTTAGTCGGAATTTTAAATGGTATTGATCGTGAAGAGTGGAATCCTCAAATCGATATTTATATTCCCAAAAATTATTCATCTGATAATTTAAAGGGAAAGTATGGATGTAAGGCTCATCTCCAGAAAAGTTTTGGACTGAAAGAAAAACCTGATATACTGCTATTTGGAGTTGTTGCTCGATTATATGAGCAAAAGGGAATTGATTTACTTGCTGATATTATCCCAAGAATGATGGAGCAAATGATTGTCCAGCTTGTAATTTTGGGAAACGGTGATACTGAGTTGGAGAAAAAAGTAGAGATGTTGGCAAATAGGTATTCTGATCGTTTGGGTTTTCAAACAGGATTTCATAATTCTTTGGCTCATTTAGTTTATGCCGGATCCGACTCTTTCATAATGCCAAGTAGGTTTGAGCCTTGTGGATTGAGTCAGATGTATGCGATGAACTATGGTACCCCACCGGTAGCAAGAGCGACTGGCGGACTCATAGATACTATAGATCAATATGTAGAGGGATCAGAAAAAGGTACTGGATTTCTTTTTGATTTGCCGACACAAGATGCACTATACTATACCTTGGGGTGGGCTTGCTCTACGTATTATGATCGTCCGGCAGAATTTTTGAATTTGCAATTGAACGGTATGAAAAAAGATTTCTCATGGGATGTATCAGCAAAATTATACGAGCAAGTTTATAAAAGTGCCATCGAAGCTGAGCGGGTTAGAATATTGTTAGATACTTGATTAATTCTTACATCCTGAACGTTTGCGGTAATAAGCCAGACCGAATGCCCCTAATGCCAGGATTGCAGCATAATTTGACGATTCAGGAACCGCAGTTACTGTAATCGGTGTTTCTGGTGTGTCATCAAATTTGCCACCTAGAATAGTTAAGGTTTTAGTTGATGCAACCCAAGACACATTAATAAAACCAAATTCATTGTCTCCATTTTTAAAACCGATTGCACCTGAAGGACGATCCACATCCCATGGTACTTTATTACCAAAATTTGTAGTATATCCATAGTCACCAAAATCAGAACCTATCCCATTAATTGTTGATCCCACGGAATAATAGAGTAATGCAGCAGCTGAAGTTGATCCTGTGTTAAAGACATATGCTCCGTTATATCCATCGAGAAATACCCGTGCTAATGTGAAATCATTGTCACCCGAAATTAATATTAAATCATCAGCATCACTCGATTGACTCAATACAAAGTTGAAATCATCTCCTGCACTTCCACCCCCTCCGGCAATAAAAGTTTTACTCAGTAGGCCAGAAAGGTCTAAGTTTATCACATCGGCTGTCAACATTGATGTCGACGAAACAACACCTACTGACACAGCTAAACTTTTTGAGCTTAATGCGTATTTTAATATTCTTTTTTTCATGATTTTGAGTTGTGTATCAAACTATAATTTTTTGCCTGTTTTAAATGTAATTTTCGCCTTTAATGTAAAATTAATTAGTTATACTTTATTTTTTCAACAAGATAAATTTTAGATTAAATCTGTCAACTAATAAATAAACAGGTGGCATTAAAACTAACGGCTTGATGGAGTCTAATTATTTTATTAAGATTTTTCACCAAATATCTCTTGTATAGTTTGAAGCATTTCGTTCGGCTTATAAGGTTTTGTGACCACACCTCTAAACCCATATTCTCGGTAATTTGACAGTACCGGATTATTTGCATAACCACTAGAGACGATTGCTTTGACCTCTGGGTCAATTTTCAGTAATTCCTTAATAGTCTCCTCACCCCCTTTTCCGCCTCGAATTGTCAAATCAAGAATTACAATATCAATCGACTCATCGGTATTTAGAGATTTGCTGTAAATCTCCAGGGCCTCTTCACTGTTTTTTGCCAATTTAACCTTATGTCCACCTTCTTGGAGAATATCGACTGAATAACCCCTAATGAAATCATCATCATCCATAACTAACACTCTACCTTCTTGTCCTAATAGAATTGAATCATCATCGATGCAATTATCTATACTTGCTTGGGAAATTGGAAGATAGACAAAAAATGTTGTACCAACACCGAGTGTGGATTCTAAGGTAATATAACCTGCATGATTGTTGACGATTGAAAAAACAGTGGCAAGACCCAGACCGCTACCTTTTTGTTTGGTAGTAAAAAATGGATCAAATATTCTTTGCCTATCCTTAATCGTAATACCAATTCCCTCGTCTGCTATACTTATTTTTACAAAGTCTTTTCCGTTGAGTGGAAGTTCAACATCCTTGGACTTGGTGAAATTTTCTGCTTTTATCTTAATGGTACCGCCATTTGGCATTGCTTGATCAGCATTAATGATAAGATTTTGTATGACTTGATTGATTTGGCCATAATCTGCATCAATCGGTTTTATGTCATCAGGCATTGAAAATTCAGCAGTTATCTTTGAACCACTCAGAGCAAAATCAACAGTCTCACGAAGAAGTCTTTCTGTAGGAACAGCTTTTTTTATTGGCTCACCACCTGTGGCAAATGTTAAAAGCTTTTGTGTTAGTTTTTGAGCTTGATTACTGGCATTCTCGGCCCTGGTTAATTGATTGAGACTCTCTTGTTTGAGTTTGGAAGTCAATTTAACAAGAGAAATATTTCCAATAATAATAGTCAAAAGATTATTGAAATCGTGTGCGATTCCTCCGGCTAAGCTACCGACGGATTCAAGTTTTTGGGTTTTAAGAAGTTCTGTTTCCATTCTTTTACGCTCAGTGATATCTACTGATGTAACGATGATATACTCGATTTTCCCCTGATCGTTATGTGCTGGTAGAAATGTAGTATTAAACCAAACCTCTACGCCATCCATATCGAACATTGGGCATTCAACACTGGAAATCTCACCTAATTTTGCACGTTCTAGATGATCGGTTAGGACTTTTTGAGTCGTTTCCGGATAGAAATCAAGAGGGAAAGTACATCCATAATAACGATTAATATCGGGTATTTTGAGTCGATTAACACCAGCTGAACTCATGTAAAGCAAACGAGAGTTTAGATCAATTATTTTATTACACACAGGTGATCCCTCAAGTAGGGCGCAACTTTGAATATTAGAATTACCCAGCTTGTCTTGAGGCAAATCAGTGTCATCTTTTTCAATTTCAAAAATCCGCTGCTGCAACTCTTCTAATTCAGCAACAAGTTGAGCTCTAGTTTTATTTTCGTTTTTCATACCATACTATGATCAATAGGTGACATATATATATATTTATTTATGAACTTCGATGATATATAATGAAATTTCTGTGGAATTCGAATAATACTAAAAATTTAAGAGTTTATTCTTAAGAAGACTCTATAAATTTAAAATATTTAAAATAGCGTGCATATTAACTATATGCAAGACATTTAACTAATTATATAGTCATGAATGCAGCAAAGTTTAACTACATATTATTAATGATTATAAATTTTTCTTTTTTCGTATACACAGTTACACCGTTAGATAATTATATTTATAGTAAATTGATTACTCAGGTTATATTTGCCTGACTCAAATTATGCAACTGGCTGTTTTTATTTAGTTTGAATGTCGTTAACAAACAAAACGCTATTGCGATAGTTATTGCAGGTAGAACTGTGAATAATATGTTAGGTGTGCCAACTAAAATATGAATATTTATGATAAATGAACTAGTTAAACTAACTGTGATGATTGTTGGCATTATTAATTTAAATTTAACATGCCTTATAGTATTAAATAAATACGTTACTAATTTAACTAAAACAAAAGTCATAATAAAACTAAATGTTCCCTGAGTTAGTCCGGATAATAACCCTGAATTAGTAGAGGGTGAATAATTAATGTAGAAAGCCCAACCACCCCATGCTATAAATCCACTCCATGCAGAAATATAGTTAAAGAAGTGACTAGTTCGAATTGGCTCATTCATTTCTCAAGTCTGTCTAGGCTACAATCTTTCGACCACCTGCTAAACCGAAGAGCCAAACCTGATTTTCCATCCTTGGAGCCTTAGAGTCCTGGCAATAAAAATTTTATATGTTTTATCTAAGTAATTATAAATTAGCGAATTCAAAATCCAAGTACGAATTATCACCATTATTAACATGTTTCATATAAACACGGAATTTTACAGTTCCGCCGCCTCTTCCACTAAACGAGAAATTCTTCCACTGATTCAACTTCATTGTTTCTGACTTTGTTTGATACCAAGACCGAACACTCTTATCCTGGTGGTCAACCTGAACAATATTATAATAGTGTACACTGATAATTATTTCACCTGGGTACTTTACTCTACTGGATACAGAAATGCTTGGTATACCTTTTGATCGACTATCTCTTTCAATTTGTCGCTGAAACATACGTTTGCCATCATATTTGCATTCAATATATGCATAGCTATCTTTTACTATATAATCTCTAACTTTCTCTACAAAATTTGTAGACGCGTTAGAATAGAATTTACTTTTGTTGACAGTCGGTGGCCCATCATCAGCATAGCTTAAGTTGGGAACCACACCAATTATTATTAACAGGGATAAATATTTTATAACTTTCATTTCTTTTTTAGAATAAGAAAAAGAATGAGTTGAGTCAAGGTATAGATCGGACATATACCACTATGCAGTGTTTAGAAACTGTCGTGTTTATCAATTTGAGTTAAGATCAGTTGAACCTCAAAATTTATATAGTCATTTGTAATTAAACTTTAGTGTATCATTGTTATAACGTTACCTATATCGTAATCGAATTTATCTCCATATATTGTAATTTCCTCTAGATTGGTGTTTTGCTGGAATTCAGTGAACACTCTCGGCTAAATAATTAGGAAAATAAATATGGCTGACCTAGCTATATATTGGATTGATTACTTAAACATTAAGTTTAACTTTAACAATATGAAAACGATATCTATGTTGGAATTTAGAAAGAACGCTGCTAAAGCAATAAATGAAATTAAACAAGGGCGACGATTTAAGCTCACTTATCGTGGCGAAGAAATTGCAGAAATGGTACCTATTGTTACAAATAATAAAATTGAAAAGGACGATCCATTTTATCGAATTACCGATTTAGCATCTAAGGCGGGAAGTACTTTGAATAATGATCAAATAGATAAATTGATTTATGGCAAAGAATGATATTTTTATTGATACATCAGGATTTTATTCACTTTTCGTGAATAAAGATGCGATGCATAATCGTTCAAAAAAAAACTGACAAAATTAAGTAAAAACCGAAGTGCTGCTTTTACGACTGACTATATTGTTGATGAAACAGCAACTTTACTGAATGTACGTGGGCTTAGGCATATTGCTGATGATCTATTTAATATTCTAGATGAAAGTATTGCTCTAAAATTGGAGCAAATAGATGAGTTTAGATATGATCAAACGGTTAAATACTTTAGAAAGTGATTTGATCATGATTACTCATTTACAGATTGTAGTAGTTTTACAATTATGAAAGAAATGCGACTAACGAAAGCTCTTACGAAAGATAAACATTTTATTGAAAATGGTTTTGATGCACTGATTGTTGAATAATTCTAACGTCAGCCAGGAACATCTTTTAGCCAGTCAGCTAATTCTTGATTATTTTTAATCGAACAATAGTTTTGGTACTCTGATGACAACAGCTCACGGTAAGACTTTTCGGCAAATCGTTTGCAATGTAGCAAAATCGAAGCTTTTTGTCCGGGTGCTCTAACGATCCTGCCTAAGGCCTGATTAACTTTAATCATGCCAGGAATTTGATAGACTTGTTTAAATGCATCACTATTTAAATTTTTCATTTTGGCATCCTGAATAGCATTTACTTCCGGAAGTGCCGGGCCGACTACAATTACGAGATTTGTTTTGCCTCCGAGGATATTGATGCTCTCGGAATAACCGCTACCCAGTACAAGCAATAAAACATTTGCACTGATCAAACTCGACTCGATAAAATTATTTTGCTCTTGCAGATTTTTAATTCGTGGCTGTAGAGCTACACGCGTAAATGGACTAATTGCTTCAATGTAAGCTTTTACAGATTCTGCATAGCGATATGACGGGAAAAATGTTACCACGGGTGTGTTTGAATAAATAGATGCCTGGTTAATAGTTTCTGCAGTTGTTTCATAATATTTTTTTCTTTCTGAAAAACGCGTGTTTATTCGAGTGTCTATGGCGACATTAAATGCTCCTTGACGCCAGTCAGCCTCAGCCTGAATTGTTTCAATAGAAATTTCTGAAGTGAGCCCACATGAACTTTTATAGTAGTGCATTGGTGATAAAGTTGCGGACATAAAAATAGTTTGTGCCAATTGTTTCAATTGATCTCCAATTTCCAGCGAAGCATTGATACAGGTGAAATGTATTTTTTGTTTTTTTGCTGACCAAATAAGTTTATCGATTAAGGGGTTTTCCAGGAAATTTTTTATCTCAATAATTTCCCATAGTTTATCCATTGCTGCGGGAGTAAATAACTCGGCATTGAGATGAGTTTTTAGTAATAAATTAACGATAGGTTCTATTATTGCTAAAACTTCATACTCGAAATTTAAATCAAACTCCTTTGATTCTTTGATACTATCGAGAGTATTTATCCAGTGACTCCATACCTGTAAAAATAATGCATCAGTATTTGCTAGTACCAATTCGTCATAAACAGAAATAGCATCATTGTAAGAAAAATTAAAAGAGTAGTTATTTGCGACTCTAGATGGAAAATTATGAGCTTCATCGATGATGACTAATGTTTGTTTTAAATCAAAGCCCGGTTGCTCAAGAAATATATTTCTACTACGGTGAGAAAATAGATAATTATAATCTCCAATCCATATTTCAGCAAAGGGTAGGGCGGCCCGGCTAATTTCGTAGGGGCAAACCCCAGAATTTATTCCTTTGGTCTTAATATCTTCAAGTTGTATTGTGCCCTCTTTGTAGAGTAAGGATGGTGCTATACCGGCGTCATTCCATTTTTCCTCAATGTTTGTTCTGCATCCGCCAACATCATCACAAGTGTGCAACAGTGATGCTATATTGTGTTCACTTTTGTTACGCATTTGGAAATATTGAATACTGGTGTCATCGCCGATAATTGATTTGAGCTGCTCTGTAATTTGTAGTTGGCCGGTACTTTTGCTTGTTAGATAGATACATCGATCAAAAATATTTTCACTTAATCTTTTTAACGCATAATCGAGAACTATGCCTGTCTTGCCATACCCTGTAGGGGCTTCAAAAAAAATAAACTCTTTATCGCAGGATATGGCGTTGAGTTTATTGATTGAAATTTCCTGACCGGTGCGCAGTTTTTTAAATACCGGTTTGTGTTTTAATTTTTTAAGTCGAAGATGTGAATTATTTTTCTCTTCGATAAAACTGTGGATTTTGTTTAATTGATTAGAAAATAATTTATGCCACAAATCATCGATTTCTATTTCCTGTTTAACACCATCATTAATATTAACGAAAACCAAACTGCCCAAGATTGATTTATCTTTCAAGTCGTTAGATAGATTTGCCAGCTGCATATAAACTGCAAGTTGGGCAAAATATGCGGGATACTGGCGCGAAAGAATTTCATTTTCACAAGGCAGAGCTTTGCTTACGGTTTTAATTTCTTTGAGAATAATGTTGTCATCAAGTGTTTCAATCTGGTCAATACGGCCTTGAATTTCATAACGCCAATTTTCATGGATATAATTTCCTGATAATTGATACTCGAAATTAATGTTTGAACAGGTTGATTGAGTTTCTATTTCATTTCGCAATTCCTGATGCCATTGTTGACCTACCTTTGCTCTCCATAGGTTGAAAGATGCTCCTCCAGAATCTGACGGGCCGATTTTAAACTCTGCAAATTCCCTGGCACTTGTCTTGACTGTTCTATTGAGCAAGTCGATTTTCATTGATTACTGAGTAGATACGTTACGTTTTCCGACAATGCCTCTCAAAGGAATAAATAAAATTGTAGCTAAGCCGACTAATGTTAGAGCAACCCAGCCGACAAAAACGGGGTGAGTCTTTGCCATAAGTGAATAAGCAACATAGGGTGCAACCAATCCACGCACACCGGTTGATCCGCTGTGAATACTCATATAGGCTGAAACTTTTTCCCGGTGTGCAATTTTCGTTACCCAAAGTTGCCATATTATACTAAATCCACCCATAGAAAAACCAAATAACATCATACTAAAACCCATCACCCATATTTTTGATGTGAAGAAAAATATTAGAATTGCAAAGAGTAATATTGAGTTTGTCATTATTTGGATGACAATCAAATTTAGTTTGTCGAATAGAATTCCCCAAAATTTTGTTGATAGTAAACTAAAAAATACCGGAATCGCTCCGAGAACTAACCCGATAGTCTCATTAGACGCATTCACATTATAGATTGGGTTTGTCATATACTCAAAACGCATGGGAATCATCATTAAATTTCCCATTCCCATAATTGACCAACATAGAATTAATTGACCAAACATTTTATCTTTAAATATCAGATTGATATTTTTCAGTGGGTTAACAGTACTTTCAGGATGAAGCTTTTCCGTTGGAATTTTGAAAACTGCAAAGGCAGCCCCTAACGCCATACATGAACACAGTAACAATACTAGGCGAAAGTATTGCAAATTAATATCGAGTAATCGTCCACCAGTGTACGAAAAGGCAGCGACGACAATTCCGGAAATCAGGATAGTTGATGAAAGGCGTTTGCCTCGAATAGCTGAATTATAATTATTGGCATAGATTTGAGTAGTAAGTGGAGCACATTGAGCTACTGACATCAGGGCTAGCATCATAAAAAAAGTATAGAGATACAGATTAGCTGAAAAAGCTGCAATGGCTAGGCAGAATGCAGAGACGGTTAAGTATAGAGCACACCCGCTTCCTGCTTTTAATTTCAACCTGGAGATAAGAATTAAAGTAAATGGAGCGAACAGTGCACCGATTGGATAGGCAGCCGGAATATTACGTTTGATTTCTATCGGTGCGTTAAAAACACGTATGGCTATCAACAATGCAAAAGTATGCCAACAGGCGTCAATGGCTCCTGAGAATGAACCCCGAATTCTATCCCATTTATAGGTTTTGTCTGAAATTTCTGTTGGGGTCATGTAATGAGTTTTTGTATTTTATCTGAATTGACAGGTTTAATCACACTAATTTTTCAATGTGTCGAGAGATTGCTAATTCTAAAATTGTATATTGTGGATAATTTGTTAATAATATTGACAAATATTTCGATATTATAATTAATAACACTGTAAACGTTAAACAATAATCATTAATTCAAACATTAAATTAAATATGAAAACAGGTATAATTATCACATTATTAATATCAATGGTAAGTTCATTAAACGCTGCGTTATATCAAATTGAACTATCACCGTCAGTTCCCGGACTAAATGAGGGCTCAAACCCCTACACAATAGATCATGCAGTAGGTCTTTCAGGAGCAAATGAAGCAACACCTAATGCGAGTAATGCTTTTGGTGATGCTAACGAAATAATATATGATGATGACAGCGGTGAATTGTTTTTTGACTTTGAATATGGGAGTGACTTTTTTGGTACCGGGACTGATTTAACGTCCGACTGGACAGCCACTCACATACACGGACCTGGAGGAGTCAATGCGCCATCACCTAACATGGGAGGAGATGTAATATTTAATTTAGCCGGCGATCACACACCGGGTTCATCAGCATTAACTGGGTCTTTTTTTGGATCTGTAACTTTAGATGCTACAAATGAAGGGCTTTTATTTGATAATGCCTTATACATTAATATTCACTCGACAAATTTTACTAGTGGTGAAATTCGTGGACAACTGATACCTACCGAGGTTATTCCGGAGCCTAACACTTATGGCTTTATTATGGGATTAATAACGTTTGGTATATTGATCATTAGAAAAAGAAATTAAGGACTTTATTTGTAATCACACAGCAAGATTATATTTTCTGCATATTGAAAATTAAGATTGAGATTCAACAATTATAGTTTGGGTAAATAAAGATAATATTAATTACTAAGCTGAGTAGTTATATTATTATTAAAATCGCAAGAGGGACCGGAAAGTAATTTACTACCGGTTCCTTTTAATTTTATAATTTAGTGTTTAGCAGCATTAGCTATAGTGACCCATTTATTAATAACTCTTGTTAATTCTGCAGGTTTAATAGGCTTTGTGATATAATCATTCATTCCCGCATTTAAACATCTTTCACGATCTCCCTTCATTGCATGAGCAGTCATTGCAACTATCGGTGTTTCTTTATTTTGTGAAATATCGTTTGACCTGATTTCTTGTGTAGCGACTAATCCGTCCATTACCGGCATTTGAACATCCATTAAAATAATATCATATCTTTTATAAGATACAGCTTCTACAGCTATTTTACCATTTTCGGCTATATCGATTTTGTGGCCAATTTTACTGAGAATCTTTATTGCAACCATTCTGTTTACTTCATTATCCTCAACCAGTAAAACGTTCGATTTGAAACTGGATTCAGACAAAACACTAAATGGTGCTCGACTATCTTTTGACTGAAATTCAGCAGAGAAACCGGTTAATAAATTATATATTGAATCCAATAATAATTTATGTCTAACTGGTTTATTGAGGCAAATTTTGCAGCCTAGTTTTTTAAATTCTCTTGTTAGGGGTACATTGTCTACGGAGGTTAACACGATGATTGGATGATCGGTATAAGCCTCGTTTGCGATGATAGATTTGTAGAGAGTCAGGCCATCCATTTCCGGCATGTGGTAGTCAATAATTGTCAAATCAAAATTCTTGTTTTGATCAACTGCTCTATCCAAAAGACCAATAGTTTCAAGTGGATTGGTAGCCTGGGTAACCAAACAATTATAAGAAGTTAAAATATTATTGAGGATATCAAGATTAGTTTTGTTATCATCGATAATTAATATTCTCTTACCATTTAAACTATTATTCAGCTTTTTTAGTTCTGAGTCCGGCAGTAATTTTTCTGATTTAGGAAAAGTAATTTTAAACCAAAATTTGCTCCCTTTTCCGACTTCACTGGTGACGCCCATTTTACCCTTCATCAGGTTGACTAGTTTATTTGATATTGTCAGGCCGAGACCGGTTCCGCCAAATTTTCGAGTGGTGGATGTATCTGCTTGAATAAAACTATCAAATATTATACCGAGGCGATCTTTAGCTATTCCGATTCCTGTATCACTTACAGAAAATAATAATGTTATAAATTTATCATTTTCATTTATTAGATCCACACGAGTATCAACAGAACCCTTATCAGTAAATTTTACTGCATTACTGCACAGATTGACAATAATTTGATGTATACGTTCAGGATCTCCAATTAAATGATTTTTTATCCGGGGATCTGTGAAGGTAGTGCACTCAATGTTCTTTTCATTAGCACTTGGAACAATTAAGTCAACTGAACTTTCAATGATATCCTGTACATCAAACGCAACTTCTTCCAAATCAAGTTTACCGGATTCTATTTTCGATAAATCCAAAATATGATTTATTAAGACTAATAGTGAGTCTCCGGCATTTTTAACTGTCTTTAAAAATTCTTTTTGTTCACGATTCAGTTCAGTTTCTAATAATAATCCGGTTAGGCCAATAATTGCATTCATCGGTGTTCTAATTTCATGACTCATATTAGCCAAGAAAATACTCTTTGTATTAGTAGCATTTTCAGCAGATACTCTTAATTTTTCAGAAACATGTAAGGCAGTTTTAGTTTCTTGTGCGGAGTTTTTGGCATTTTTGAGTGCAGCTTCTAATTTTGCCGTCGAGCCACTTAATTCGCGATTCATTTCATTAATTGACGCGGCTAATTCTCCAATTTCATCATCTGATTCAATTTCAATATGATTTGAGAAATCACCTTGGGTTATTGAATTAGCAACTTTTGTAACGCGCCTGATTGGTTGACTGATTCTTTTGGCAAATTGATTAGCCAATATCATTACTATGAAAATTAAAATTATACATAAGATGATGAACTTGTACTGCAGTGTAACTAATGGGGCAAATGCAGTAGCTAAATCATGAACGACTAACACTTTCCATTCCAGACCATCGAAACTGTCATATCCACTTGATTTAGCATAACTGATTAAGTATTCTAAATCATTTGATAAATTAGATGTAATAAATCCTGAGCGATCTTCAACTGTATCGGTGATACTGAAGATTTCCTGAACAATTCCTGAATCAATAATGTTTTCATCATTTAAATTATTTAAATTATAATACAAAGCATTGTTGAAATTATTGATGAGAAATATGGCGATTTTACTTGGATTGTTCTGATCCGGATTAATGATACTTTTTGTGATTTTATCAATTTCATTCCAATTTAGAAATGCAACCAAATGACCAATCGTTTTATTTGAGTTATTCTTTAAAGATTTGATAGGTGTTGAAACAGCTATTGTATGTTCTGCGGATGATAGGTCATTATATTCAATGTCCGATATTTTAGTTGCAGACTCTTTCATTATTTCACTCAACCATGCAGAACTTTTGTGATTTTTATGTATAGAATTAGGGTCACTCGATGCGATAATTTCCCCTTCCATATTAAAGCAATACAAAGATGAGTATAATTTGAAATTCTTCTGCAAATTGGTTAAGCTTTCATTAATCTTACCATACGGATCATCACTGGCCACCTCCTGCATGATTTCATTAACAGCCAAAGCTTGAATTTCTTCTTTTGAGAAAAATAAAAATCGATCAATATTATCGATTGTTTGAACGGATATCCTCTCAAAACTTTGGCCGATATTTTCCCTTAGATTCGATCTGCCTTTAAAATATGTTAATAGCGAAATAATTATAGCCGGTACTAAAGCAACGAATAGCAATAATAACATCAATTTTCTTTGAATCGAAAACTTTTTAGACATCATTTGTTTGGCTGCATTTTTTTTGTTATGTAATACTGGTAATCCTAAACCTTAAAATCTTATACTTAATGTATATAGATGAATAGATTATTTATCAATTTTCTAAGTATAATCCATCTACAATTTCAGGTTTATTCAGTAGTGATTCCCATTTAGTTTTGAACGAACTAAAACTGTCAGCAAATAGCGGACTAATTTCAAACTTAATTTTTGTATCTTCGTTTTCATGGAAATTTACACCTACAGATTTTAGCCATGCGATCCATTGCTTTAGCTGATCCTCCTGACAAGTCTTGAGAGAATCACTGCCCTCCGCATTTTTTACCGGGCTGAATTCATCTTGGCGCAAGGTTTCAAGCACAATCGGATTTTTGGCAATAGGCAGAGCATCAAAGACAAACATTTCAAATTTTATTCCATTTGGTTGCTTCGGTTTGTAATCCGAACCATCTGCGGCGATAGTATTAATTTTCTTATCTGCTCGATGAAAGGGCATCCGGAATATTTCACTATCTCCGTGGCCTATTTTTTTTGCAAAATCTCTTGAAATAATGTGTATGGCAATGCTCCCAGCCTGGTATAGAAGTTCGCCTGAATTATCTCGTTCATTTATCAAAGCATCGGGCATATCACTGTATTCTATAACTGATGTTCGATTATCAATGTCAGTAAAGATTCCAACTTTTTCACTAGCATCCACTTTTTTCACCATTTTACTGGACATATCTGAATTATTGATCAGGTGAAATCCAATAAAAGCTGGGTCAATACAATGGACAATTGGGTTATCTACCTGGAAGTAACTAATTATATCGCAATTTAAATCTTCCATCTGCTTAATTGCACCGCTTCTACATAATGCTCGAAATGAACCTCCATGACCATCCGGACTCATCGAAATTGTACTTTTATTCTGGAGCATTATTTTCCCATTTTTATCAACAGATGGCATTCGGCCTTGTATTACAAAATTAACAGTATTTTTATTGAGCCCAAAATAATTATTTTTTTCAAAAAAATCTACAGTTTGATTATTATTAGCGTGACTAGTCATGATAAACCATGGGATTGAACAATTATAACGTCTGTTAGCAGCCAATATTTTTTCTGAAAATATTTGAAATAATGTTTTATCGGATACAATACCTACTGGGAAAGTTCCTTTGGGGCCATCAAATCCAAGACGAGTTCCTTGTCCGCCAGCAACAGTAAATGCGGCAACACGGCCTGCGCTTATGGCCTCAATCCCATATTCAATAGCAGATTTCCAGGATTTATCAGCTTCAATTTTATCAGGTCTGGGAATAAATTGGGCTGGTTTTATTTTTGACAATTCTAACGAATGAGTTTCTTCACAAGTAATGTGCTCATCAATTAACTGAGACACCTCATTCAGGTCAATTTCAGAGGCTTGCAACAATAGCTTCTCTCTCAACGGACTACTCAGCTCATCCCAATATTGAAATACATGACTTTGGTTTTCTTCAGAATATTTTTCTTTTATAGTATTATAGTCAAGCATCTGGCTTACTATATTGAATAATTATCGTTATTTCGAGAAAATTATTCAAATCGAAAAACTCTCTCATCTGGTCTGATGTAACCCAATTTCCGTTTAACAATTTTTTCTAAAAAAACACTATTATTTCTCAAAAGTCTATAGTAACGTTCTTTTTGCACTAATTCTTTTTGCACTAACTCAAGTTTGGTACGCATATCAGCTTCTCGGTTTAAAAAATAACTTAAGTCATCTTGAGCTTGCCACACTGAGTAACTTATAAATCCGATAAAAACTAACAATAAACCAAAGAGTGAATAGAGTGCAGTTTTAGCTAACCGATACATAATAATTATTAAATTTTTGAAATCCTGACTGGATATAAAACAACATATTAAATTATTTCAATAGTTTTTTTGCTCTTTCTTTGTCTAATATGATTTGCTCTTTTAATTCATCAATCGATGAAAACTTTTTTTCCGGTCTTAAAAAATTATGAAACTCAACGAATACTGAGTCACCGTTATTTAATTTCATATCTTTAAATAAATGAATTTCCAATAACGGTTGGGTTTCATCATTCACAGTAGGTCTCAGTCCATAGTTAGCTACTCCACCAATGTTTATACTCCCATCTTTAATTCCAACTGTAACAGCATAAACTCCATATTTTGGTTTTAGTTCCGGTGTCCAGTCCAGGTTAATTGTACTAAATCCAATGGTTTTACCCAATCCTTTTCCAGATATTATGCTACCTTTACAGTAATACGTGTAGCCTAGTAGAGAGTTAACTAACTCCATATTTCCATTCAAAATTTCATTGCGGATTCTAGTGCTGCTGATAGGTTCACCATTAAATTTGATCCGCTCCAAGCTAATAGCCGAAATATCATAATTCGCAGCCTCAGAGATCAGATTGCCAATATTTCCAATCCTGCCTTTCCCATAACGAAAATTTTCACCTACATAAATTGATTTTAGGGTGGGTAAAGATTTTTTTAGAAATGGTATGAATTCTGAAGAATTTATGGTCGCAAATTTTTGATCAAATTTTTTTAGAATAATTAAATCTATACCCATTTTAAAAATAATTTGAGATTTAATTTCGTTACACATGATTAGTCGGGTATAGTTATCTTTGTTTAAGATTTTACTCGGGTGTGGCCAAAATGTTAGTACAGCTGAAACCGCACTTTTCACTCTTGCAGATCTGACTGCAGATTCTATGACAGCATGGTGCCCTAAGTGTACCCCATCAAACATACCAATAGCCAGATGAAGTGAACGCCCTTCAAGATTTGCTTCGCTAAATCTATTTATAGTGGCAGGAAATTTCATAAAACGTTACTTGGGACAGCTTGATAGGCTGGGATTAGGCATCTGTTGATCTGACTTACACTCATTGACTCTAGTTTTCCCAGTTCAATTGAATCACTAATTTTAAATCGATCAACAAATGTTCTTCTCAACTCGACTAAGTGAGCACCACAACTAAAAGAATTTCCCAGATCATGAACTACAGTCCTAACGTAAGTTCCTTTGCTGCAATAAAGTCTGAAATCAACATAAGGTAAATCCATATTGAGAGTTTCAAATTTACTGATGTGAATAAACCTTGGTTCTCTTTCAACAGTCTTACCCTTACGGGCTAGTTTATAGAGTGGTTGTCCTTTGATTTTTATAGCTGAAAACATTGGAGGGGTCTGATATTGATCACCTGAAAATTTTTTCATCTGTTGGTTTAATTCTTCAAGAGTTATTTCAGGAACCGGGTTTTCTTCTAATATTTTTCCTTCTATATCATGTGAATCCGTAACCTGACCAAACTTGAATTTACCTTCATAACCTTTATCTAAATTACATAAGAATTGAGATATCTTGGTAGCTTTGCCAATTAGAATTATTAAAACACCTGTTGCAATAGGGTCAAGAGTTCCAGCGTGGCCGACTCTTTTCATTTTTACTATTCTTCTGACTCGATCAACAACATCATGTGATGTTATGCCCTTTGGTTTATCAATTAATAAAACACCTTCAAATTGATCTAACGTATTCACTGTATATTTTTTTCTGAGATAATTACTGTTATAAATTTAGATATTTAAAGTGATTTGTTAAATTTGAAATAATAAGTTCGTAGACTTTTTCAATATTTTCATCAATATTAAACCCGGCTGCACAAGCATGGCCTCCACCATTAAATTTTGAAGCTAACAAATCAACTCGATGGACGGGATCTTTAGATCTAAGACTGCCTTTAGTGGAACCTTTTCTTTCTTCAAGGAGAATGCCAATTTCAACACCTTTTATAGAACGGGCATAATCGACAAGACCCTCGGAGTCATCATAAGTCGCATCAGATTCAGTGTAATCACGGCTATTTAACTGACCGATACAAACTTTTTTATTAAATTCAAATTTTAATGTCGATAGGAATTTCTGCAGCAATTTTATTTTGTTTACACTCTCATTTTCATATAACTGTAATGCCGCTTCTGCCGGATTAGCACCTAATTGAATTAGTTTGCAGCAGATTTCAAATACTTGCTTTGTTGTTGAGTTATAACGAAACTGTCCAGTGTCTGTTGCGATACCAATATAGAGAGCCTGAGCTGTAATTGAATCAATGGGTAAATTATTATCTAAAAACATTACGGCTAAAATTTCAGCTGTAGCAGAAGCATCAGAAACTACAAAATTATGTGTTGCATAATTTGTATTGGAAATATGGTGATCAATATTAATTAAAACATTATTATAGGATTTGTGCAACTTTTCACCAGCTCGCATTTCATCCGCACAATCAGCAGTGATAACTTTATAATCCAGATAATCAGTAATATCATTTTTCCCGGAACAGATCCAGGGCGTATCTCCAATAAACGATTTTAGTGATTGAGGAATTGCATCATGATTTATTGCCACAGACTCAACACCAATCTGATTTAAGGCTCTACACAAGGCGACTTGTGATCCGATGCAATCACCATCAGGTCTTCTGTGCCCAAGTATAGCAACATTTTTCCCTTTGAGAATATTGATCAGTTCAATGAATTGTGTTGATAATTTTGAATTAAATTTATTCATCAGTTAAATTATTGATTGAATTATTTATTCCCCTTCCAGGCCCATATCATCCATTAATTGATTTATTCTATAACTTTGTTCGACAGATTCATCGAAATGAAAATTTAATGCCGGGAGATATTTTAGAACAATTCGCTTGCCAAGAATAAGTCGGATTTCCACCTTTTTTTGATTTAGAAATTTCTTGGCTTTATTTTTTTGATCTTCATTTCCAATAACAGAATAGTTAACTTGAGCCTGACGTAAATCAGGTGCGACACTTACATTAGATATAGTTATGCATACAGCTTCCTTTTGATATCTGGTATGTATGATATCGCTGATCTCACGTTTTATTAACTCATTAACTCTAACTAGTCTTTGGCCCATTTTAATTTCAATTCAGTTTTCAATTCAAAATTATAAGGCTCAAAATTGATTGTTTTCAATGTAGTAGGGACAACTCTGATGGTTAAATCGGCATCATTCGTCATGATACTCACGATGTAATCCATTTTCTGAATCTAACTTGTGGATGCATTGTAGCATGCAACCCTACAAAGAAATATGTTTTGGAGACCTTGAAAAAAAATTTCGACATTTATAATTTAGGGCTAAATCCCAATACTATGAACGTTATTTAAGGTCTAGTTTTTCTTCTATTTTACTTATTCTTTCTTCAAGCTTTTCAATTTGGCTTTGAGTCACAATATTAGCTTTATTCAGCGAATCATTTAAGACATTACCGATGCTTTCTTTTGTTTCTTCAAATTCTTTTTTACCCTCCTCAATAATTTTACCTGCCATTTCTTTGGCTTCATTTGAAGAAATTTTACCTATCGCAACAAAATCTTCCAATCGTTTTTCAACTGCCTCTTTAGTAACTACTGAAACACCTATTCCTGTAAGAATTGCTTTTTTTATTATATCAATCATTTAAAGAGAATGCTATTAGATTTAATAAATTGCAATTATAAATCTATAATTACACAAATTGAATTATACGGATTTTATCATTTATTGACCTAAAGTTTTATAAGTTTTTATTGGCAGGCATTCCAATTAAAATCTGAACTAAACATGCGATCATTATACATATTAAGAAGGGAAGGCACAGGCATAGGAGGGGCTGAACTAGTTGTGAAACGCTTTAAATCTATGTTTGAAAATAATTGGCATGTCACAATCTTATCATCAGGAATTAACTACAAAAAACATAAAATTAGCGGGAACAAAGGTCCGTCCTGGTGGAAAGCTTTAAGGTACGCCAATAGTGTGAATTCGGTCATATTTGCCGATAATCCAGACATAGTATTTAGCATGGAGAGAGGTCCGAAATGTGATGTTTATCGAGCGGGCGATGGTGTTCACAAATGTTATATAAAGTATAAATACGGCAATTCTATACGATGGATTTTTAATCTCTGGAATTGGGTCGCACCCTTTTTAGAAGCTCGTACAATTCAGTCTGCAAAAATTATTATAGCGAACTCTAAAATGATAAAACAGGATATAGAAAAAGTTTATCCTCAATTTTGCAATAAGGTTAAAACTATTCTGAATGGCTTTGATCCTAAAAGATTTTATCCACCTAAGTCTGATAATCAGGAATTAAAAGACAAATTGGATATAAAATCAGAAAAAATAATATTATTTTGTGGGAGTGGTTGGGAGCGAAAAGGCTTGGTGGAGACGATTAAGATATTTTCTGAACTTATACAAAAAGGCAGTTATATTCTAATAATATTGGGTAAAGGGAATATATCTTATTATGAGAAATTTTCAGAAACTCTTGGTGTGGCCAAACGAGTTAAGTTTATAAAACCTCAGAGTGATATTCGTAACTATTATCAAATTGCCGATTATATGATTTTACCGACAGAGTACGACCCGTTTTCAAATGCCACTCTTGAAGCTCTAGCCTGTGGTTGTCCAGTTATTACTACTATAAACAATGGGGCATCTGAAATAATTCAAAACAAAAAAAGTGGATTTATAATGAAGGATAGAAACAATGATATTAAAGCAGCAGCGGAGTGGATTTTAAATAACAATAAATTATCAAAAGAGGAAATAGCAGAAAGTGTAGCAAATCTAAATATTCAAAATGAAAATTTATTATATAATGAAGTGTTTAATGATCTTGTTGCTGCCAATTAAGTGTGTCCTATGCAGCCATTATTTAAAAATTGATTATGAGCTCTGAAAATAAAATTCCGGTTTCAGTTTGTCTGTTGGTTAAAAATGAAGCTGATCGTTTACCTGGGACTTTAGAGAGGTTGAATTTTTTTTCAGAGATTGTTGCTTTGGATAGTGGCAGTACTGATAATTCATTAGAAATTTTGGGAAAATTTGGTGTACGTATCATCCAAAGTAATTGGCAAGGTTTTGCTAAAACCAGAAAAGTGTTATTTAATTCTGCTGAGCAACCCTGGATTTATTGGTTAGATGCTGACGAAATAATTACTGATCAACTTAGAAATGAGTTAATAGAATTATTTAGTAGTCCGATAGATTTAACTGCATTTATGGTTAATCGAATTGTTTATTTTGATGGTCATTGGATAAAGCACGGGGATTGGTTTCCTGATTGGAATGTTCGATTGTTTCGCAGTGATAAGTGGAAAATGGAAAATAGAGAAGTGCATGAATCTATAACTATACTTGGCGAAATTGGTAAACTTGGTGGACTTATGGAGCATTATACATATAGAAACTGGGAAGATATGCGCCAGCGTTCATTGCGTTATGCAAATCTTTGGGCCGTTGAAGCATTTGCTAAAAATAAAAAATATTCACTGCTAATATCATATCTTCGATCAGTGTGGCGGTTATTTAGAGGATTGATATTAAAGGGCGGATTGCTCGATGGAATTATTGGAATTAAAATAGCAATAGCAATATCAAAGGAAGTACTTTTAAAATATAGATTGCTCGGAGATTTAATTCGTTCAAAAACTAATCAATAGAATCAATTATTTGTAATCTATTAAAATAACAAATTATCGGCGTACTATTTTCATCACTTTTAGGCATATTAAATGATAAAATATTTTTTCCATTAATCGCATCAAAATTAATGGAAATTTTAATTAACTTATTACTAATTTTAACATCAATATTATCTAGAACGCGCTCATTGATTTTAACTACAACAAATTCATTTGCGCTATTGTTGGTATAAAATTCAGCGATAATTTTTTTCTTAATATTAGATGTATTAAAGATTAATTGGCATCTTTCCCCATTAGTTCTACGATATGTGTTATAATGAGTTTTTTTATTTATATATTCAGTTCTTAAAATCCCAGTTTCTCTATTCCATCCTACAAATCGAGGGATGTGTTTTGAGAGCTTATGTTGTTTTATCAATGATTCTTTAATATACAGTGAGTACGGTGTTGTGTCACCAACGACTTGAAATTTTTCCTCTATTCCCGGATAGTTTATAAACATTCCTGCTAATCCGTCAGTTCTTAAAAATATAGCATCTGGATCTGGTGAAATTTTTGGTAAGACTTGACCCCAAAAATGAGGTCGCGGTTTAATTTTATTATAGATCCAGCTTTGTAGTGGATAGGGTTTATCCCAGGCAAAATAAAATCGTATGCACTTTGGCTTGATTTTTTCAATAATTTCGTAAGCTGCTTCTTGAGGTTTAATTAAGTGTTGCGAACGGTAAAATTGTGTTACAACACGAGGTTTGCTGAAGATACTTAAATTTCCGAAAACAGGTCTGCTCTGTGAGTTGAGTGCCGGAAAAAAAGCTACACAAGTTATGCCGGTTAACAGTAATGTTACAGTGCGTTTGAAATTTCCAATAGTATAGACAACACCTAATGCAGGTGCCATTAAGCAAAAAATTGGCACATGAAGTCGTGCATGCCAGGGTTGCCATTTTAAAATAAGACAAAACAGAAAATAACAGGATAACAGAATTAAATAGTAGACCCACCATCTGTGGTCTAATTTCTTTCTGTTTAATAATGCGACAATGGGTGCTAAAATAATCAGCAAAACATGAATAGGGGCTGAGGCGTTTGTTTCTACTTTTGGATAATAAAAAATTTCAAATTCCTCTCCCCAGAAAGTTGTTTTGGGTTCATTGATATCTTGTTTCATTCCACTATGTAATAATTGGACAAATTTATATAGATTATCATTTATTGACTGACTTGGTGATCCCAAATGCAAAAATGTATTTCGGATAATATTTGACGCTATGGCTTTTGGAGAAAAACTTTCATTTTTTAAATCATACCCTTTGTCTTGAAGGGCACCAAACGGTGATCCATACCAGCTGTAATTTCTGTAGTAATGTCCAAAGACTAATAGGCAAGCGATTGTCGTTATTACTAAAATCGGTTTCCAAAATTCCTTTTGTAACTGCTTAATAAATATAATTCCAATATATACCATTATTGGAATTGAAAATATCAAACCGGTTCCTTTAGTTACCCATACCAACCCCAAATTTATCCCAATAAATATCCAATCACTTTTTAATATTTTTTTTGATTGTGACATTCGCAATCCATACCAAATCAGCGAGCAGCAAAAAAATCCCAGCATTAAATCATTTTTTGGATTGGATGCCTGATGAAATGTTAACGGAACTGATACTGCAAAAAATGCACTTAAAGTTTGACCAAGATTATTTGCTCCTAAACTTTTGGCTATGTTGGATACAGTTATTGCAACTAGAATATAAGCAATCCACTGGAGTGTGTTTGCCCAGAAATCATTGCAGGATAACAGCATTAAATGCATACCAATAATTTCAACAAGAGGTGGCATCATTATTTGTCTGTCATTAGCTGTATAATAGTGATCCAGGCTGCCTTGTTGTATCCAAAATAATTGACGCGTCATATGGTAACTCAAGCTGTCGGGATTATTTGGAGGCGAGAAAAAAGCCATTAATCCTGAAAGTAATACTACTATACAGACAATAGATATAAGTAAGATGATTATCCAGTTGGGCTTAGACAGGAATTTTTTTGACTTAATACCTAACCAATTTTTTTGACTAAAAATATAGACTGTCAAAAGCAAATTAACAGTAATCCAAAATAGAGCTAAAACCGGGAAGTTTATGCTGTAATATAGACTTAAAAATTCTGATACTACTATAATACCGGCAGACCAAATTATAACTGATACAATAATTTTATCCCGGATAAGGACTACTTCATTTTTTTTATGACTAATTATTGTTAGTACAATAAATATTAAAATTATTGGTAAATAAACAAGTATACCTAACATAGTAATTTGTAATTAATTAATGACTAACTAAAACAAAATCATTATTAAATCGTTTTTCAATAATTTGGGATTAATAAAATTTTATGTAAATTCTGGAATCTTTATCTTGAAAGACCAATTTTCGGTTTTTCGGGTTTATACCAAAAAAGCGTAATCCATAAACTCCTTCGATGTATTGTCCCATATGATACGTATTTCCGTTTAAAATTATTTTAGTATTTTCTCCATCTTCAATTACACCGGTGATATTACATTTGCTGATGAAACTAAAATTTTCTCGTTGGGCTTTTTTCTTTTTTAATTGGCCGAACTTTTTATTTCTTTTTGCGTCATCCGATTCAAGACTAATCACAGGATCGTAAATTTTATTGGCTAGTGACATTACCAGATCCATACTTTTTTCTATATCACTCTCGTTTTCTTTAGCTGTTGTAGTATTTTCAAGTTCACTCTGTACTTTTATATTTTCCAAACGTTTATTGAATTGTTTTAGGAAAAATCCCATACAAATGTAGAGAACTGCCAAAATTAAAAATATTTTAAATGCAAATATAAAGGTACTTTTATTAGTATCTTCAGAATTGTTATTTTCCTTTAAATTATTAGCTGTAGTTCCCACTTTTTTATAAAAATTAATTGTCTGGGGATGAAGGGTCACATTATTCTGTCTGATGTATTCCTAATGTCTTATAGATTCCATAAAGTCTACTTCTAGTGATTTTAACTCATTATAATGATATCAGTTATGTAGAACATTAGTAATTACGTCTGCTTTTCAATGTTTTTAACAGAAAAAATTAGGCAGCAGATAAAATGCTCTTTATCTGATCGATAAATGTAAATTTAATCATGCAATTGTTTCAGATTTCTTATTCATAATAAATAATAGTGTGATGAAACATAAAATGATAATCGAAATTGATATTTTATTCGATCATCATGATTAGTTTTTATTACTGCTACCTGATATTAAGTTACTTAATATCCTCCCAGGTTTTATTTTACAAATCTTTCCATTACTCGTTAATTACGGTGTCTGACTAAACCAAAAGCGAGATCATCTAACCTTGACAATACTAACTGTATATTTATCGTTATTTGGGATGGTGCAAATACGGTTACTAAATAGCAATAATCTGTTATATCTACAGGATAGTAACGCTAAAAATTTATTTTATAGAAAGAGTTATTATAAAGTTTTTATTTGGTAACGGTAACGGCATAATAACTATATTTATATATGATTTAGAAATTGTAAAAAATAATTCATTAATATTTCAGTTAAATTGAATGTTAAATTTTACAATTTCATAATTAAACAAGCCCCCCCTTTTTTTCATACGCTCATTCTTTATAGCGATTGCCGTAAATGTTTTCGTATTTAAATGAAAATATATTGTCTGAAAGTTGTATGCAGTAATTGAGCAATTTAATTCAGATAGATTGCCGCGCCCTGTATTCACAGGGCTTGATTTTGTCATCACGAGGAATGAAATGACGCGGTGATCCATGATTATTTTTTTATAAATGAAATAATTTATGGCAATTGCTATAAATCAATGGATTATCAGATGTATGGGCATATTTATTCTAATTAATAATACGTTATTATAGTTTGATATTTAGGTAAAAATTACTGGAGAATCCAGGTAAAAATAGCATAAAAACTGATTGTTTATAACTTGTTAGAAAGTTGATCTTGATAAAATATCGCTGCATCGAGTTATTATATCGCCACAGTCTCAGTCGAACTACTATTATATTAACTATAAGATGAATATTTGGGGGAATATTATTACTGAATTACTTGACTTTACGTTTATAAGTTGTTGTATATTAATTACTAAGTTTAATATTGATCAGGATTTTCAAATTATACTTATAAATATATTTAATAACTAACAATAGAGTTCACAAGTCGTTAATTATATAGTAGAATAACTGTTAAAATAATAAAAATAAACACTTGAAGCTATTGTGAATAAATCTAAAAATTACTTTAAAAATGGAACAAATTAAAACTGAACATAATTATTGGGCTAATATTAAGAATGAGTTAAAAAATTTATTATCAGAGGATATATTTAATATGTGGATTAGTCCGCTTCAATGTGTTGAAGAAGGCGATGAAACTTGGATTTTATCAGCACCTAATGAATTTGCGGCTATCTGGCTAAAAGATAACTACCTTGATCTTATAAGCAAACATGCTGAAATTTTAACCCAAAAGCCTATTCTCATCGTTGTTGAATCAAATGATTCATCACATGAAAACCCTAATAACAGGGTTCAAAGTAGTCGTGACCGGTCTGTCAGTGACAAACTTGAAATTGCCGGTGCTAACAAGAGGGGATTGAAGTCGCATATTAAGACAAAGATTCCATTGTTAAATCATAAAAATACATTTGAAAATTTCATAGTGGGTTCCAGTAATCAATTAGCACATGCAGCCTGTGTAGCAGTAGCAGATTCATTGGCAAAAGATTATAATCCTTTATTTCTCTATGGTGATACTGGATTGGGAAAAACACATTTAATGCATGCTATCGCTCACCAAGTTTTAAATATAAATGAGGATGCTCAAGTTGTTTATGTGTCCTGTGAAAAATTTACAAATGAATTTATACGTGCAATTCAGGAAAACAATTTAGTTAATTTTAGAAAATTTTATAGAAATATTGATTTACTTCTTATTGACGATGTGCATTTCCTCGCCGGTAAAGAGAGAATTCAAGAAGAGTTTTTCCACACTTTTAATGAACTCTATGAATCGCAGAAACAAATTTGTTTGTCCAGTGATAGACCTGCAAGTGAAATTTCCAAGCTGGAAGCACGTCTTGTCTCCAGATTTCAATGGGGTATGCTCGCTGATATCCAGGCACCTGATTTAGAAACTCGAGTCGCTATTTTAACCAAGAAAGCCAAGAATGCCGGTTATGACATACCCGATGATATTATTACTTTCATGGCTCAGCACATTACTAGAAATGTCAGAAGAATGGAAGGGGCTCTAACACGTGTAGCCAGTATTAATATTTTAACCAAAAAAGAACTTAATATATCAACTGTCGAATCACTTATTCAGGATATTTTACTGGAAGAGGCTCAAAGCAAATTAACTATAGAAAAAATCCAGAAAAAAATTATCGATTTTTACGAGCTTCGTATGACTGACCTTTTAGGAAAAAGGCGACCCAACAAAATTGCATTTCCAAGACAGGTTGCCATGTACTTATGTAGATTATTAACTTCACATTCTCTTCAGGAAATTGGTGATGCATTCGGTGGCCGTGATCATGGTACTGTTATTCATGCCTGTAAAACTGTAGAAAATATGACAGATCAGGATGATAAAATTAAGCGAGATGTTGATTACCTGACTAAAAATTTATCAGTTTAAAAATTGCAATATATGACTCTTACTGAAGAGCAAAATAAACAAATAGCTAAGTGGATTAGCGATGGTTTAACCTTATCTGATATTCAGAAAAATCTTTCGAGTGAATTTGATATCAATATGACTTATATTGATGTTCGGTTTTTAGTTGATGATTTGAACTTGGTATTAAAAGACAAATTACCGGATAAATCTAAAATTGAGCCCTCTGATACTAAAACAGATAGCAATACACTAGAGAATCTGGGTGGGGTCTCTGTAGATGTTGATAAAGTCATTAAACCAGGAGTGATTGTCAGTGGAACTGCCAGATTTAGTGATAATGTTACAGCTGAATGGTATGTGGATAATATGGGGCAATTAGGATTGAATCCAAGTGTTGAAAATTATCAGCCTAACTCAGCTGACATTCAGGAATTTCAAAAACAGCTTGAAGCAGTACTACGTAAGAAAGGACTGTAGTTATAGTATGTTCGACTTCACTGCTTGATGAGAATTCGATCAGTTACATTGTGATAATTATTTTGCTACTACCGAGAAACTTGTTTCGACACCTCATCGAGCAAAGCGAGTTTCGAACGTAGTGACATGTGAAACTCATAACAATTAAACACGGATTTTTTTTCTGTTAAAATCATATTCTTAAATTCTATTGTTATTCTTCCAATGTTATAGCACACATTCCTTAGTATTTTTATTCGTTTTTTCTTATTTATTATAACCGTAATCATGGCGGAGTTGTAAAGATAGACTCATCAAGTTGAAGTGCATGTAGGTATTGCTGCTGGTAAACTAGAAGTTTTCTGGTAATTTG
>JAJFLR010000049.1 GCA_021772565.1 Opitutales bacterium
AAAGTTCTGGCTAGAAAAGTCATGGATCGCCACGTCGCGCTGCTCCTCGCGATGACAAAGTAAAAACCTAAATTGTCATTGCGAGCTCTGCCAAAGCAGAGTGTGGCAATCTATCTGACTTACGTCTATTGATTGCATACACTGATTTATTTCGGAAATCTATATTATGGCAGATACTATAAACTCTGCGCTATCGACATCAGCCATGGAAGAAAAACCCACAAATGCAACAATGGTTAGTCGAAGCAACCAACCCGAAAATGAGAAATAACGTTCTGAACACTGAGGTCTGAACATTTGAAACAAGAGCAACAAAATTGGATGAGTTTTCAGAAGGTTAAATCAATAAATAGCTAACTGTTGTTCTTTGGATTTCTTAATTTCAATAAAAACTCTTCCTTCCAGTGATAATTATCCAGAATTGATGAATCATCATGTCCTAATATTTTCAGTGCAATATAAAGTGCCTCGATTGATGCCAACCCATTTTGTGGATCTTCTGATATTTTACTCTGTCGTGGATAAGCTGTCTTAATATTTTGCGGAATGGATCGTCTAATTGGATTCCCTGTCAAACAGGCTTCAAGTTTTGGCAGAAGTCTCCAGGTGCTGTCGAGTAATAGAATAGGGTAGGCATTATCAGTAATAGTTAACTCTGGAGCATCTGTAGAAAGTAAAATATAATTTGTCGCATCAAACTGAAATTTTTTTGTCGCTTTTAAAAAATCAAATCCAGGCCGGTCTCTCAAATTTCTAAGGCTACACTTACTCAGCTTCTCTTTGGGATGAACTATTATGGTGACTGGAATCATTTATGTATATTGCTTCTTAGTCCAATCTTCTAATTGAAGTCCTGATACTCTTCGAAACTCTTTAGTATTATTTGTTACGACAGTATAGCCTAAGGAGAGGGCATGTGCTGCAATCATTGTATCCATTGGTCCAATTGTTTTTCCCTTCTGTTCTAGCTGGGCTCTAAGTCGACCATAGTACTGTGATGCTTCATGATCATACGGCATTATTGTTAACGGTAGAAGAAACTTTTGTAATGCTTGAGTATTCTGTAAACGATTTCTACTTTTTTCGACACCATATCCAAGTTCTGAAGTTGTGATGGAGGAAACCGCTATATTACCAACTGGTACTCGCTGAAAGTTTTCATAAACAATTTTTGAGTGCTGATTGATAAGAAAAATACAAATATTTGTATCAAGTAAATAACGCATTATTTAATTGCAGGTCGCTCTTGATTTTCAGGTTGGTTTCTTTCAATCATGAAGTCTTTTGAAAATTCATTACATGCATCAAATAATATATCCCACGAATCTGCATCTGGTAGTAGGACTACAGCAGATCCGATTTTCTTGATATAGACTTGTGATCCATCAAAACGAAAATCTTTGGGTAATCTCACCGCCTGACTTCGACCAGTTTGAAATAATTTTGCAGTCTTCATAAAAAATAATATGTATCATTGGTATCTACTAATCAAGATTAATTCTGATTTATAAAATTTTGGGTTTGATGATTGTTATCACTGTTGTAATTAACAATCTGGGTAACCTTTATCAAAATATTATATAATTCAATTATGATAATCGACAGTCATTGCCACCTCGATCGCTTTTACAAGAAAGGTCAACTTGATGAAATTTTACAGCGTGCTGTGAATTCTGATGTTCAAAAAATAGTAGCTATTGGTACTAACAGCGATGATTGGAAAATTTATCAGAAACTTACCAATGATTATGCGGGTAAAATTTTTTATTCAGTAGGATTACATCCAACTGATATAGACGATAACTGGGAAAATGTATTGTCCGAAATAGCATCCTATTTTGAAAATAATCCACGCCCCGTCGCAGTTGGGGAAATTGGTTTGGATCATTTCCATTTACCCAAAGATTTAGATAGTGCAAAAGTGATCAAAGCAACACAGGTGGAAGTTTTTAAAAAACAACTCAAAATTGCTAAAAAATATAATTGTCCAATTGTCATTCATTCGCGGAATTCATTTTCAGAATGTGTAGAGTTGATAGATCAAAACGGCGTCGATTGGTCAAAGGTGGTTTTTCATTGTTTCTCTGATGGGCCCGACGAAATTGAGTTGTTGAATAAACGTGGAGGACGTGGATCGTTTACAGGAATTATTACCTTTAAAAATGCACAATCAATCAGGGATGCGGCAATCGCTCAAGGCTTGGATAAAATTTTGATTGAAACAGATGCACCTTATCTCGCACCCGAGCCATTCAGGGGCAAACCGAACGAACCAGCCTACCTTCATCATACAGCTGAATATTGTGCCAAGCTTTTCAATTTAAATATTAATGAATTTACAAAACAAGCGACGCAAAATACGATTTCGTTTTTTAACTTAAATGTTTAACACAAATTTTTAATTTATGTCCGAAAATTTATTAGTCCTCAATTCTGTTAAAACCCATTTCCCCGTACATAAGGGCATATTTTTTAAAAAAATTGACTCTGTTATAAAGGCCGTCGACGGAGTTTCTCTCGAAATTAAACAGGGAGAAATTCTTGGATTAGTCGGAGAATCTGGCTGCGGCAAATCAACACTGTCGAGAACTATCATGCAGCTCATAAAAACGACAGAGGGATCAATAATTTTAGAGGGAAAAAATTTAACCAAACAGAGCACCTCTGAAACTCGCAGTCAACGGATTAACTTCCAAATGATTTTCCAGGATCCGCACGCTTCACTCAATCCAAGGCTAACTGTTTTTGATGCATTATCCGAAGCAATAAGAACGCGCCATGATGTAAAGGAAAATGATTTGTATGATCGTGTCGCTGAGCTGATGAAAACCGTTGGGCTGTCGCCGCGTATGATGAAAAAATATCCTCACGAATTTTCAGGTGGTCAAAGACAACGCATAGCTATTGCCAGAGCATTAGCACCGGAACCAAAACTGATTATTGCTGATGAACCTGTGTCAGCGTTGGATGTTTCAATACAATCACAAATTCTTAATTTGATTAGCAAGCTCTGTCGAAAAATGAATCTAACGATGCTATTTATTTCACACGATTTATCAGTAGTAAAATATATAGCCGATCGCATAGCCGTAATGTATCTAGGGAAAATTGTAGAACTTGGAACTGCCGAGGATGTCATGGAGTCGCCGTTACATCCGTATACCAAAGCACTTGTCAGTGCTATTCCAAAACCAGACCCGGAATTTGAAAAAAATCGACAGAGAATAATTTTAGGCGGTGATCCACCCTCACCATCAAATCCACCAAAAGGCTGCTCTTTTCATCCAAGGTGTCCGAATGCAACTGATATTTGCTCTGAGAAAATTCCTCAGCTGGAAAAATTTAATTCTGACAGAATTGTTTCATGCCATCATGTTGGTGAAATAAATTCAGATATCTCGTGATTATTAATTGATTTTATTTAAATGGATTGATGACTTCTATACCGTCATATTTTTGACGGTGGTTTAAATCTTCTGAATAAATTGTTTTACAATTCATCTGCTTAGAAGCCGCAATTATCGCTCCATCCCAGTAACTGATTTTATAGCGTTCCTGAAACCCTATTGCTACTAAAATCGTTGATGGAAACAATGATGATGTAGGAAAATTCATCCATGTTTCAATAAATGTTGTAGCATCAGCAGGTGTCAGTGAATTTTTTCGTTTCTTTGAAATGGCATTAACAAAAAATTCTGCAGCAACTTGAACAGACCAACACCAATTTTCATTTTGCAAGATTTTCCTGGCAACACGGGACTTTAATTTTTCAGATGGATGATCACTGATTGCATAGAGAAAAATATTTGTATCTATAAATATGTCAGCGGACATGGAGTTCTTCTCTTGGGATTTTCTTACCTACTTTAAATCCTTTAACCTGTCGAAACAGTTTGTTCATTTGATCACGAGCTTCCGAGATTTGCTTGTCTTCCATTTCGGCAAACTCTTTCAAATAATCTCTGACCACAGCACTTACAGATGTTTCTTTCTCGGCTGCTCGTATTCGTGCTTTGCGGTAAGTTTCCTTGTCAATACTGATAGTAATATTTTTCACAGTTTCACAGTAAATGTGTAATTTATAATGTCAAATGAAAATAAAAATTTAGAATTTTAATTTATTTTTGCACTTCAACGTTCAGACTAACTTCCTATTCCAGGTCAACCGGAATTTTTCCGAAATAGATACCATCTATGTCAACTTTTCCACGTATAGTAAATATTGGCTGAATATATACTGCGCTATAATGCATTCTCTCGCTATTTGGGAAAGTGCGATCACTACTAATTAATATTTGTGATGACAAATTCCAGCCGGGTAGGGGGGCTAATCTATTGCAATATTTATTCGACAAGGTGTTTCCATCTTTATCGAGATAACGTCTGCCAAAATAGGCATGTGAGTTTTCGTGAACTCTCATCCAGCCAAACTGATAATAGTCTGATTTCGAATCTATCAGAATTTTTTTTCCGGTTAGAATAATTTGGCGATTGCCCTCAGTATCAATGCGAATGAATTTTTTATCCTTAGTCGGTCCTCCATTTGTCGATAGTAGTATTTCTTTTTGATGACTCCATCCGTAGTTACTTTCATTTTCAAAATTATTTGTATCAGTCGAAATAAATTCTGGATTAAAAATCAGGTTGGGTGCATTCAAGAAGAACTGACTTATACCTTCATGAATTATTTCTAAATTATTGCGATCAATAATATTACCTTTTATGAAACCGTAGGGCAATTTACTTGTGATTTCAGTAAATCCACTAAATTTTGAGTGTTCAATTTTTGAAATTATCTTGAAATTATCCCGGCTTTTTGAAACTTGTAGAATTAGGTCGAATGACTCATCCTGATTATGGATTTCCTTATCATAAACAATTAAGGATTGATTTTTGCTTTGAATATCAAACTCTGCTTTAGTAGCTCCGAATTCCCACCCCACAGACATTGATTGTTCTAAAGTGTCACTTGGGTTGATCCAAACTTTAGGAAATATAAATTCTAGTTTTCCTTCAATTATTGCTAATTGATCCTCTAAAGAATTATATCTGTTAAGGTAGTTACTATTGTTTAACTGCCTAGCTGATCGTTTGGCATTCTCAAGTAATTCTTTTGCCTCATTTAACATTTTAACATCGAGCATTGCCCGCAATAATTGATAAGCTCCTTCCAGGTCCATATTGCCGGTATTATGAATACTCTGAAGTCTGTAAATATTACCCCATTCAATAAGAATTGAATTTACTAATTGATCATTTTTAAATAATTTAGCGACACGAAAAATTTGTTTGCGTATAGCAGCTTGTCGATGAAAATTCTCACTTTCACTATCAATTTCAGCTTTAGCAATGTTGAGTAATTTTAAGCATTTATCTTCCACATTTTGCCATGTGAGAATCTTATCAACTACAACAGGGATAAAATTTTTGCAAAGTTCATTTCGATAATATAATGACTGAGCTGATGAGTTATCATTAAGTTCATTTACCCATGCTAATAAATTGTCAGGTGTCTCTTTGTCTTGAATTAATAGTTGCACTAATGTAGTTAGGGCTCTAGCGGAAATAAACTGACCATTCTCTCCTTTTAAAAGTTCATCAGCTGCATTTTTTAAAATCAAATCATATACTCTTTTGTCATCAACCAATTTAAGCAAACGTATTGAATTTAGTAACATAGATTGATTACTACCGATGCCATGGAAAAGCCAGAAGGGGAATTGTCCCTTGAATTGGCGCTGCATCCACAATGCTTCGCGACCGACCGGCTCATCAGGTAAAAATATTTTTGTTATTATTTCTACTTTATCATTTGTAGAAAGTGTGTCGCGTACTTCCATTAACAGGGCTTCGGCTATATTAAAACTGTATTGTGCATCAATTGACCTTAATGCTTTCATCCAGATTTGACTGGCTTCTTTTTTAAAGCCATTTTTATTTAATTGAGTGCCAATCTGTTTAATAGCACTAGAATTACGTGCGCTAAAATTATTTAGTCGACTCGTTGAGAGTGGGGGAAATTTTATGTCTAAAATTAATTTCACAAACTCATCGATTTTTTTTGCTTTTACATACGCATCAACTATACTGGGATTTTTTTGCAGCGTTGAAAAAATATCTTTCTCAAGCTGCTGTTGAAAGGTCTTCGTTAGTTCAGAAAAGTTATTTGTCTTCAAGAAATACTGAGATAGTAATGTTTGATAATACAAATTGCCTGGTTTCAACTTAATTAGCTTTTTATATAAAAGCTCTAACTCTGGTATTGTACTGCCATTTATACTGGACTTCACTTGATAAGCTTCTGCCAATAAATAATTCAACCTAATAGATTCCGAAGAAACATTTAACTGTCTTTTTATTTCTAGTATATATTTATCCAGTTGATTTATTTGATACAGCTTTTTTAAAGCTTCGTTTCTAATCCATGGGGGTTGGTTTCCGATATTTCTCGTCGTAACCTTCATCAGTATTTTTTTTGCTAATGACTCGATATCTTCAAGACGCTTTTCTCGTACATAATTATTTAACAGATTTCTATACTCAGGCCAGTCACGTGAATTTGTAACAGACAAGTTTTTATTTTTTGCATTGGGATTACTGCTAAAATTTAATCCGAGATTATTAAGGGCCTTATTGAAATTAAATTGAGGAACATTTACCGCTCGCATCGATACTAATTTCTGAGCTGTCTCTCTAGCTGATTCAACCTCACCTAAATCCATTGAATTGCTTGTAAGTTTGGCCAACTTAACTATGCCAAAATTGCCAATGTCGTTTTTTATATCTTTTAAGTATAACTGTGCTTCTTTGAAATTCTTCTGTGCAGACAATACTTCTGCGGCCATTAAACGAATGTCATCATTGATCTCAATATTGATAATCTTTTCTAATGCTGTCCACGCAGAAGAAATATTGTCATCCCACCAATAAAAATAAAAACGAATCATTAGAGGGTAGACTTTTTCAGTTTTAAATAGTTTGTCAGCTTGCATATCTAGATTACGCAGAAATTTAGTTTGGATATCTGACTGACGTAACATGTTGTACAACTGTCTAATTATCACAATATCCTCATGATCAAAATATCGATTTGGGTGTGGTTTATCAAAATACTGTGTTAAATTATTTCGACTGTTGTTATGCTTTATTAAAGATGCTGAAGCCTTATCAAAATAACGTGTAGCAAGAATTTTGGTTATCAATATTAGATCGTCGTCTATGTGTTCCTGATTCTTTAACAATACTTTTGTGTAAGGGATTATTGTATTAAGGCCTAAAATTCTATTATCTTTATTACTTCTTGCAGATAATACATTGATGCCTTTCTTAATCGCATCTTTTGCCTGTTTGAAATCATTATTATGCAGAAAAACTTTAGCGACAGAAAAACAAACCTTTGCATCTTTCCAATTCAGCTGATCGAAGTTTTCTTTAACAATATTTTTTACTTTTGCAGAGTTAATGTTACCTTGCAGTTGTCTGGATTTATTCAGTAACAACTGATTAGCTTTAAATGGTTCTTTAGTGATAATGGTTTTTTCCAATCTTTCAGTGAGTAAATCCATACGCTTAAAATCTTCTCCGACGGCATATCCGGCGTTCATTGTATTTGTTAAAACTAAATGACAGAACGGTGTTATTTCTGAATCATATATTTCATCATCCAACATTATTTTAATTTCGTCGAGCAACGCATGGCGTGCTCTAACCATTAAGAATGCTAATATTTTTCCGGTAGTAGGAGTTTCCATTCGATTGAGCGTGGTTTTTAATTTTGACACAAAGTCATCAACTTTATTGCTCATTGCCGCAATTCCAGCGAGGTAAACAAGGGAGGTAATTTGTCCCTGAGATAAATCCATATTTGATATTTGGATTCCATAGTTGGAATTTTTATTCACCGCCTGTGGATCAGTTCTTAATTGTAATAATTGTTGATAGGCTTGTCGTGCTCTCATTCCAGCTTGTAGCTTTTGCTGATGTTGAGGAGTATTTTTAATATTCTGAATATTAAGATTATTGGTTATCGAATTACCCGGAGGTATTATTTCGACATCAATATTAAAGATATTCCACAATAGATTTTCCGCTTCACTGTCATTTTTTTGAATGATAAAAAATTCAGCTAATAATAATTTACTCCTCCAGTCATATTTGTTGTTTTTAATTTCCTGTTCCAGGAGATTACTAATTTTTTCACCATAACCATACTCTAGAAATCCAGCGCATACTTTTAGCCAATTATCAAAATTCTGCATGACAGATTTAATATTCTTTTCAAAAAGCACTAAAGCTTCCTGAACTTCACCGGCTTCAATCAGAACCGATGCTAACTGTATTTCATTTTGTGGCGTTGGTTTGAGTTGTGCTAGTTTTCGAGAATATTTTAATTGTTCCGAGAAATTGCTTTCTTCTTTTGCCAATTGAAAAAGTTTCTTCAAAAGTTCGGGATCATTTCTTTTACGATTCAAATTATCACTCAATGCCTTACGTGCATTAGAGTAGTCACCAGAACTACTATGGATTTCTGACATAAGGACAGAGTATTCAGTTTCAGCCAGGCGTCTTTTCTGATTATGTTTGAACCAAAGCAACAATTCGTTGAGTCGGCCTTCTGTTAAATGGATTTCGACAAGTGGTTCGATTAATCCTTTCCGCATGCTAAAATTATCGGCATCATTGAATGCTATTTTGTAATGCATTCCGGCAGATTCATAATTTCCTTGTTCTATCATTGCTTGGGCTAAGCGAATCCTGACATCGAATGAATTTTCAGATAAATTTAATACCCGCAATAAAGCCTCATTTCCTTTTTCGATTAGATTGGAATTATAACAAAGTTCCGCATAGAGTAAATGTGCCTGGGGATCGACTGGATATTGCTGGATAAATTCTTCTACAGTTTTTAAAGCCATTTCAGTAAGCCCTCCTGATTTATAGACATGGATAATTTGTTTCATCCACTCCACTTTTCTAAGAGGGTTGAGTTGAATTAACTTTCTCCAGGATTTAACTTGTTGATCTATAGACCCGAAACGTTGCCAATGCTTCGTTTCCAGATGTGCAATTCCAAAAGACTCAGGATAAATTTCTTTTGCTTTGGAAAATATTTTATCGGCCAAACTGGGAATGTTATCATCGATTACCATTTTTATAATAATCCTGAAATCCTGTTCGCTCAAGGTGATAGAATTTTCAATGCTTTCGAGAAACTTCAAACGTTTTTGTTGATAATGTTCATCCCCCATCATTCTGATGAGCCAGACATAACGATCCTCTATTTCGTCGAGGACAAATTCATTGGGTGCTGAGGCAGATAAAGTTGCAAATAACTTTTCAGCATCTTGCCATTTTTCGAGATCCATTAGCAGGCGCCATTTTGAATTTAATAAATTAAAATTAGCTCTATCTATCTCGAGACCTAGTTCATAGGTTACCAATGCATTTTCCGTCTTTTGATATTGTTTATATAAATTACCTAAACGTAAAAAAAAGTCGGGAGTAGGATTATATTTTTTGCCATCCTCGAGTACTTTCCATGCTTTATCATTTTTATTGAGTGTGAAAAGATAAAGGGCAAAGCGTTCTCTAAGATCTACTAAATCTGGTGAAGACTGTAAAACTTCAAAATTCAATTTTATGGCTTGATCATCAAGTTGGTGCTCACGAAATAAATCAGCGAGTCTTAATTTTTGCTCGATACTTTCAGTCCCATCATGCACCAATTTTTTCCAGATTAATAGTGCCTTGTTTTTATATTCTTCTTTTTGGCTTTCCTCAAATTGGCGCCAATAGACTGCTCCCTGTTTTTCCCTGTATTGCCAATTTTCAGGATGAAGATTTACCAGATCGGAATATATATCCGCCGCTTTATTATATTCACTTTTTTGCAACAAAATCTCTGCTTTCAAAATATACATTTCCAGATTACCGGGAGCTAGTGCTAACCCCTTATTGAGCCAATTTAGAGCTTCATTTTTTTTATCACTATCTAAAAGAACCGTACTAAGTTTCAGAATTGATGTAATATCTTTCGGTCGTTTTGAAATACGCGATACATAGAATTCAGTAAGACTCGATAAATCATCTCGCAGGCGGTGTATTTCTTCGATTCGAAAACTAATATCATTATAAATCCAACTTTCTGAATGAGAATTATCCAGGATACTGGAATATATTTCAATGGCGTTATTGATGTTCCCTCTCTGTTCTTCAAGTTCTCCTTGCTTGGTAATTGCGTAAAGTTTTTTTTGCAAATTATTAGTCGATACCAGTTCTAATTTTTTATAAGCCGCAAGTGCTTCATCGTATTGTTGGCCATCAACTAAGGCTTCGGCAGTCTCTTCAATAATTATTTCATCATTTGGAAATGCCGCGTGTAGAGTTTTAAATGTCTCTAATGCTCCATTGAAATCCAGATTGCGCTGCTGAACTCTTGCTAAGTCTAATGAAACTTCCTGATAGACAACCGGAGGTAATTTTAATGTTAAAGTTCTTTTTAAATGCTCAATCGCACCATTGAGATCAGATTGCTTTATTAATAATTTTCCCAAAGCAATGTGTAGTGAGTGATTTTCAGAATCATTTTTTAAAGCTTCGAGATAATTTTTTTTGGCTAACGCAAGTTTTCCTGATCGTTCCCAAAGCATACCGAGAAGCAGTTTATAAGTAGAGGTTTTATCCGGTTGCTTAGAGATAGCCTCCGTCCAACGTTTTTCTAATTTTTCAAGTTCACCCAATGTGAAAAAATGCTGATAGACTTTATCAAAAGAAATGCCTTCACCAGGCGACTGAATCAACATCTGTTCGTACCTGATAATTACTTCAGGTAGTGATATTTCAACCTCTTTACCAATAATGATTTTGGCAATGAATAAAATGAAGAAGACTACTGTAGTTCTGATAAACATCTAATACCTTTATAATTATTACAAACTTTCTAATGCATTTATAAGTCTCAATTATAAGTAGTCGAAGAAAAATTTAGATCAATAATTTTAATTTGTACCACTCTTCTTAATTATTGCACACTCTATCAACAATACGGTTTTAATGAGATTATTTTGTAATACTTGTGTCCTTATACAGTTTGACATCGTCAGGAATACAGATCTCATAAATTTTATTCATTGAGGTATCGATTAATAGTAAGTGATTAATTCCTTAACGGTGTTTTCTTAATTTGTTAAAAATGTTTATGTTTTGCGTCCAGGCTGATTGGATGTATCTTGAATTCCCTGCGCTGAAGGCGCTACAAATTATAGCCCAGTGCAACGCGCTGGGTATTGGTGATACCTATCAGGTTTCAGCCTGTAAGACTGATCCAAAACCGAATAAATTGAAAATAACTCATTTAGTTGACACTTCTACTCCAACACAGTTCTAACGTCACCAGTGGCTCTTGCTAGCGATAAACGACTGAGGCTATATTGATAGATTGATTCTATATATTCATCATTTGAATCAGCAACCTTGGTTTGTGCATCAATTACATCCCTGTTATCCGCAACACCCTGTTTGAATCGTTCTTTTGCTAATTTTAATTCTTCATTTCCCAGATCAACTTTTTTCTGAGTAATTTTTATTTGTTGATATCTTGAATTAATTTTCTGTGTAGCCAGTTTAACCTCGGCTTCAATTTTTTGTTCAATGTCTTTAAGGGTATATTCTTGTGAGCGAATCAGTGAATTCACTCTACGCACATTCGAGACAATTCGATTTCCTTCGTACACGGGAATTGTAAGAGAAATTCCCGTTGCCCACGCATTTTCCTTATTAGAATCAAAAGCTTCAGATGAAGCATATCCCCATTCACCATAAATTTCTAATTTAGGTAGCGATTCACTCGATGCAGATTTATACTTAAATATATTTTTTCTGAGAAAAACTTGTGCACTTTTATAGTCAGATCTTGATTCCAATATTTTTTTTAAATCATTGGATTTATGTTTTAATTTATTCGGACTGGTAACACGAAATTGAGTCAGTTTTATTTTTTGATCAGATTTTATGTTCAGTAGCATTTTTAATCTTAGTGAACTTTCTAGAATAATACTGAATTGTTGAAGTTTTTCTTTTTGATCTGTAGCAAGTTGCGATTCTGCTCTAGTGACATCAATGCGATTAGCTACGCCGGCTTCAAATTGGTTTTTTGCAAGATTAAGCAAATAAATATCACGCTCAATATTTGCATTTAAAATACCAATTCGCTCTATGTTTCGAATATGGGTAAAGTAAGCATTGGCGGTTTGAAAATAAATATCCTGTAACGTGTTTTCGTTAACCAGGTTTGTTATTTCCAGATCATAAATTGAGAGTTGCCAGTTTGAATATTTAGTCTTGTCAAACAAAGGCATTATGCCGCGAATCATAGCATCAAATCTGTTTTCTAATGTTGTCGGTGAAATTGCTGTAAAACCTCTACCTGTTGTAACAAATTGCCTGCGTGACTGCTCCAACTTAATTTCTACTTTGGGTAACATTTCAGAACGACTTATTTTTGTGATTTCTATTTCTTCATTAAGATTTTCATGGTTACTCAAAATTTGATAATTAAAATTTTTAATGATATCAAAAGCTTCTGCCAAGCTGATATTGATGACATTATTTTTTTGTGATTTTATTTCAGGAGAAATAGTAATTGGCTTTGCTATTTCAGCATTCAGTCCGAATTGCAGAAGTGCAAATACTGCTGCCATATAAAAAAATTTAATACGACTATATCGCTTTATTTTGCGCATTTTACATTAAATATTTGAATACATTAAGTTTTTAAGTGCTAGTATAAGCTAGAGTTTAAGAAATAATTTTGCATTTAAAAGTATAGAATAATTAATATAAGTAGTTTTTACATTTATCAAAATATTAATTCATGAAGATAGGCATTGCACAAATAAATACAACGGTCGGAGATTTAACAGGCAATAAATTAAAAATTATAAATGCCTATAATCAACTGGTCTCAGATGGAGCACAACTAGTCATATTTCCAGAATTAGTCGTAACCGGATATCCACCCAGAGATTTGTTATTTAAGTCAAAATTTGTCAGTGATAATAAAACCACGCTTGATGAAATTGTTGCAAAAATTAGTAGTGTGCCGGCTGTAATTGGTTTTATTGAGAAAAATGATAGTAGGGAAGGGCGCCCATTTTTTAATTCAGCCGCATGGTGTATTAATGGAAAGATAGAAACTATTGGTCGTAAATGTTTGTTGCCGACTTATGATGTTTTTGATGAAGATCGTTATTTTGAAGCTGCAAGGGAACCAACTATTATTGAATATGGAAATAAAAAATTTGGTATAACAATTTGTGAAGATATTTGGACACAGACAGAATTGCCACACAGTGAACGTTACAGTTTTGATCCGGTTGAATATTTATCAAATAAAAATATTGATTTTCTACTAAATCTTTCAGCGAGCCCATGGCATTATGGAAAATATTCAATGCGAGAAGAGTTGGTTCAGTCAGCTGCAAAGAAATGTAACTGTCCCGTTATTTATTGCAATGCTGTTGGTGGAAACGATGAACTCATTTTTGATGGTCACAGTGTAGTGACAAATTCAAAAGGCGAAGTAATAGCCGGAGTAACCGGATTTTCAGAAGATCTGATTTTGGTCGATACTGAAGACACAAGTCCGGTGATTTCGCCAAAATTTCAGCAAGATGAGTTAGCAGATATTTATGATGCGTTAGTTTTAGGTCTGCGTGATTATGCTCAAAAATGTGGATTTAATAAAGTGCTGCTTGGGCTAAGTGGTGGAATAGATTCTGCGGTGACTGTTGTTTTAGCTGTTGAAGCTTTTGGCAAAGAAAACGTTATTGGAGTGAGTTTACCGTCATCAATATCAAGTGATCACAGTAGGAGTGATGCAAAAATTTTAGCTAATAATTTGGAGATCGAGTTTCATACAATTCCAATTTCAGATGTTGTTGCAAGTGCAACCCAAACGCTCGCACCAATTTTTGAAGGATTAAAGAAAGATGTGACAGAGGAGAATTTACAAGCCAGAAGTCGTGGTGTTTTATTGATGGCAATGTCCAATAAATTTAATGCGTTATTACTAACGACCGGAAATAAAAGTGAATTAGCAGTCGGCTACTGTACCTTATATGGTGATATGTGTGGCGGGCTTGCCGTTATTTCAGATTTACCAAAAATTAAGGTCTACAATTTGGCGCGGTGGATCAATCGGGATAATGAAGTAATTCCCTGGAATACCATTGATAAACCACCTTCTGCTGAGTTGCGCCCAGATCAAAAAGATGAAGACTCTTTGCCGCCCTATGAAATTCTTGATGAAATTTTACGTCTCTATATTGAAGAAGGAAAATCTTCCAGAGAAATTATTGATCACGGTTTTGAGGAAATTATTGTTCGCGATATAGTTAGAAAAGTAGATTTAAATGAATACAAACGCAAACAGGCGGCACCCGGATTAAAAATAACTCCACTTGCATTTGGTGTGGGTCGTCGCATTCCTATTGTGCAGAAATATGTGAGTTAATGTAAATAAACGTACTGAGGTGTGAAATTATTTCAGTATATTAATTTAGGAGGGCAGCCTTACTTATTTTAATACGCTGCATCTTTTTGTGTAAATTTATTACCTTGCTAATATGGTTGATACAGAAAAAATTATTAGTAATTTGACAAAAAACTACTCTTTTGTAAGTTAGAGAAAATACACGTTAAATATTAATCCAGAATACTATTCAAAAACATGAAAAAATTAAATAAATCAAAAGTTCTAAAATATTCTGCCGGATTTGTTGGTGTTGCAGCTATGACTGCTCATACCAATGCTTTTTTAGTAGTTAAAAGTTTGGAATTTACTGTGGTTGCCAACAGTACTTCATATTGGTCAATATCCCCATTTACTGATGGTGCGTTAGATATTACTCTAAATTTTGATGCAGTTTTGGGGCCGAATGATAATTTAAGGATTAACTCAAGTTCTGATGGGGTATATTTTGAAGGAGAAAATTTTGGAGGTATTGATTTACAAATGCTTAATACAGGAGGCACCTATCAACCGGCATTTCAATTTGATCCAGGTAATACGGTCAATGCGGCTACAGGTATTCCTACAGAAAATTATATTACTGTAGCTGGAAACTATAATAGATCATTCTATAACGGGTTTGCAGAAGATACCAGAGATTATGTAGGATTACAGTTAACTACATCTGGCAGAACACACTTTGGGTGGATTAGTTTTACACCAAATACAGGAGATACTGTAACTGTGCATGATTTTGTAATTGAAACCACACAAAATACAGGGGCGTTGATTACAGCTGTACCGGAACCTGCTCAGTTTGCATTTTTGCTAGCTTCGGGGCAGTTGGCCTAATTGTTTATCGTAATCGAAATAATATACCAAGACGTTCTGAAACAGGAGAGTAAATTCCCATCGGTTTTCTTGGCATTTGCAAAATTAATTGCTGTTCATGATATACCGGTTCGACTTCTATTGTGATCTTGACTGTCTGCAATTAGTAACAGTCGTTTCATGGGTTGTATACCGGTTACACAGCCACTAACTCATCAATCTCTATCGTCTCGCCATCATTCCACAATGATTCGAGCCGATAAATACCACGTTCTTCTTTTAGAAAAATGTGCATCATGAAATCAAATGCATCCACTACGATCCAGCCACTGCCTTCATCAGTGTCTGCACCTATCATCTGAATACCAGCAGCTTTGAGAGTTTTTTGAAGATTTACACTTAAAGCTTTTAGATGAGGGTGAGAAGTTGCAGTAGCAATAATCATGTAATCTGTGACAGATGACTTTTCTCCTATATAAAGAATTTTAATATCATCGGCTTTTTTCTCGTTGAGAGCATTCAGACACTCCTTAATTTGATTGAGAGTTTTTGGATTAATATCTTTTAGTTCCATTAATTTATTTAATATAGATTTTGTGTTCTAGAATGTAATCAACAACTTTCTTATGTAAATAACAATTTTTCGTTAGCTCATTTGATATATTCTCTCTTATTTCAGATGAACTGATATTAATGTTATGCCCCTTTATTTTATTTATTTTAAGATTTGATAATATTGCATCTGAGTTCATTTGATAGCCTGGCCTATCCACATAGATAAATTCAACTAGATTTGCCAGTTTGTCCAACCGGCTCCATTTATGTAAATTAGCTAACAGATCCCCGCCTATTATTAAATAAAACCGGGTATTTCCAAACTTTTTTCTGTAATGATTAACGGTATCAATTGTATAACTAATTTTATTTGCCTCTAGCTCATATGAAGAAATTTCAAATGGCTCTTCAATATCATCCAGCAAAATTTTCAACATATTTAATCTGTCATAATTTGATGCAATTGGAGTTTCATTTTTGAGAGGATTTTTCGCAGCTGGAATGAAAATAACTTTATCGAGCTTCATCTGTTCAAAAGCATCTTTAGCTAATTCTAAATGTCCTTTATGAGGCGGATCAAACGTTCCGCCAAATATTCCAATTCTTTTTTCTTTCACTTTTCTGCCTGCGATTAATAAATTTATTTTAACCGACTATTGTTCAAATCAAAGCTTTATACGACATTTTTTATTTAATAACGGTATTAATACTGGTAGGATTTTCCAGCAAGTTTGAGTTAATATTTAATTTGCTGAAATCAGACTAATAATTATTGTATAAGGAATTATTCGATTCAGAAATATTTAGTGGATATAAATTCCCGAAATACTTAAATCCAGTAATTTCTTAATTACTTTTATTTCCTTTTCCCAAGCCAGGCAAATAGAGCTGGCATTAGAAACAGATTTAGTAATGTCGAAGTAACTAATCCGCCCAAAATAACAATTGCCATTGGATGTTCAATTTCATGTCCAGGAACATTTCCAGCTAGAACTAATGGTGTGAGTGCTAGCGCAGCTGTTAGTGCGGTCATGAGTATCGGAGCCAATCTTTCCTCTGCTCCCTGCATTACTAACTGAAAATCAAACGGATGATTTTCAACTTCCTGTAAATGTTTATAATGGCTGATTAGCATAATACCATTTCGAGCTGCAATTCCCAGAACTGTTATAAACCCAATTAATGATCCCAATGATAAAATACCACCATCAATAAATGCACCAACTACGCCACCAATCAAAGCAAACGGTAATGAAATAGCAACTAACAGTGATAACCTAACTGATTGAAAATCTACATGTAGTAAAACCAAAATTCCTAACAACGCAAATAGTGACAAATGTAATAAGCGTTTTCGAGATTCTTCGCGAGCGGCATACTCTCCCAAAAATTCAGGGTGATAACCTTGTTTGAAATTGAGCTGTAAAACATCTTTCTCTATATTACGTGCTATAACTCCCAGGTCATCTCCAATTACATTACATGAAACATCAATTCGTCGCGATGCACTTTCACGTTTAATAATATTGGGTGTTGGATTTATTGTAATTTCAGCAACATCTTTGAGGGGAACAGAAACGCCGATTGGTGTTTCAATAAGAAGTTCATTCAACGCATGAATGTCAGACCTGATTGATTCCTCTCCCCAAATTACTACATCATAAATTTTTTGATCATCAAAAACCTGACCCACTATTTTCCCTTTGACCAGATTGGTGATCGAATTACGAATCATGCCAGGAGTTAATCCAAACTGCGAAGCTGAATCTGCAATTAATCGAATTTGAATCTGTGGAACTAATGATTGTTGCTCAACTTTTAAATTACTTATTCCATCTACCTTCTCCATAACATTTCTGACTTCTTCAGCTTTGCTTTTTAACTCTGTCAGGTCATCACCATAAATTCTAACTACTACTGAAGCACTGGTACCGGTTAGAACCTCTTTTATTCGCTCTCGAAGATAAGTGAGTACATCACGATATAGCCCGGGATATCCATGGACGACTTCTTTTATTTTATTATGAGTATCATCATAATCAACACTGCGATCCATACTAATCCAGAGTTCAGTAAAGTTAGGTCCGACAACTTCATCTGCAACTTCAGCACGGCCGATATGAGAACCAAAATTTCGAACGCCCGGTATAGCACGCAATTCTTTACTAACGACAGTTGTGATTCGCGTCATAGCTTCAAGAGAAATTCCAGGTTTCTCAACCCAGTGCATCAAAAAATCACGTTCTTTGAAATCCGGTAAAAATTGCTCTCCTAATTTTGTTGTTGCTAGTCCGGTTGAAGTGACAGCGACAATTATAAATGCCAGAGCCCATTTAGGACGATTGATGAAGAATGGAAGTATTTTATGATAGCCGTTTTTTAGAATGCGAGTCAGTGGCGGGTCAGATTTTCTACCACTAGTTTTGGATAATAATAACAGGCTCAAAGCTGGCGTAACAGTCAATGCAACTAGTAATGAAGCTAAAATTGCCAGGATATACGACATAGCAAGTGGTCGAAAAAAAGTTCCCGACAAACCGTCCAGAAAAAAAACCGGAAGAAAAACCAGTACTACAATCATACTGGCATACACAACTGCGCTTCGAACTTCGAGTGATGCGCTCAAAACAACTTTTAATGCAGGTAATGGATTATCTAATACAGCATTCAGTCGAAGTCTTCTGATAATGTTCTCGACATCAATAATCGCATCATCAACAACTTCTCCAATTGCTATCACCAGACCCGCAAGAATCATTGTGTTGACTGTGCCGCCTTTGATTTGAATGATAATTAATGCGGCTAATAAAGAGAGTGGAATTGCAGTTATACTAATTGCAGCAGTGCGCCAGTCAAAGAGGAATAATATTAGGACTAAAATAACTAGCAAACAACTAATCCACATTGCCTTTGTTAGATTCGCTATTGAGTCTTCAATAAATGTAGCAGGTCGGAAAATTGTTGAATCAATTTCAACATTCTTCAGTCCCGGTTTCATTGCTTCGAGAGTTTTCTCAACACGTTGTGTTACTTCAAGAGTATTACCCCAGGGTTGTTTTTCAACGATAAGCAGTAATCCCGGCCCATCATTAATAACGGCATCTCCTATGGGTGGAGGGTGTCCAATCACTACATCTGCGACATCTTTTATTCGAATTATCAGTCCATCACGAATTATGATAACTGTATTCGCCAAATCATCTGGAGTTTTTAAAGCTGTAACATGGTTAACCGGTAGACGTTGATTTACAGAATCAATAAATCCACCTGAACTAACAACTGCTGCATCACCTGCCGCAGTTATAACTTGTTTCAATGAAATATTATGAATTTGTAATCTTTCGGGATTAACCAGCACTTGAAACTGTCGATCTCTTTGCCCCCAGATTGCTACATTTGCGACACCCGGAATTGCCATGAGTCTCGGTCTGATACTCCATAATGCTAAATCTGTTAAATCCATCTGATCGAGAATTTTTGACGTCATACCAATTTTTAGTGCACGACTGGTGCTGGAAAGTGGTGAGAGGATAACTGGTTGATGTGCAATTTTCGGTAGTTTAGTTTGCGCAATAGCCAAACGTTCTTGAACAAGTTGACGTGCTTTCATTATATCGACGCCATCTTCAAATATTAAAACTATGGAGGATAGGCCAAGAACAGATTTAGAACGTATAGTTTCAAGCCAGGATGTGCCATTGAGTGCATTTTCTAACGGGACTGTAACCAGACTTTCAACTTCTTCTGATGATAAACCTGATGCTTCCGTTTGAATTTCAACTAGAGGCGGTGAAAATTCCGGGAATACATCCATCGGGGTATTTTTGATTTTCTGTGTACCAAAAATTATTAAGGCAATTGCCAGAAAAATTACCAGTGAACGACCACGAAGGGAAATTGAGATAAGCCAACCAATCATAATTTTTTTTATTTACCTATTCCAAATTCAGTACCAAATAATTCTGCTGCACCCGTAATAACTATTTGGGAACTCGGTTCTGGTCCCTGTGATAATACCGCAATATTGTTCTCTCTAAAAAGTACTTCAACTCTTGTTCGAACGTACTTTTGATTTCCATAACTTTGATAAACCCATGTACCACCATGAATATCATATAAAATAGCAGACCACGGAATTACTCGGTATTCATCATTTTCTTTTAAGGGTAGGGAAACACGCACCCGTTGTCCTGCTATTAATTCTGTGTTAGATTCATTCAATTCATAATATAAATTTAGAATTAATGATTCTGCTCCGACTGTTGAAAACCCGGATATACGCTTGGCCGATAGTTGAGTCTTATCATCTGTCGAATTAATTAAATTAATTCTAGCAACACCGTTCGTATTGAGTATTTCAGTATCACCTGAGTAAACTGGAACGCGAACCCATAATCGATTACTGTGAAGTTGATTTCTTAAATCAGGTCCTAGAAATGCCCTTTTTTTATGAGCTGAAATTCGATTAGCTTCAGCTTTTTCCATTCTGGCCTGTGCTTCATCAACCTCACGTTTACTGCCTGTGTTTACTTTTAATAAATTTTCTGCCCTCTTAAAAGCAATAATTGACGCCTTATAATCTACTTCAGCAGTTCTAATTAAAGCATCGGATTGCAATTGTTGCTCTATCAACGCTACAATCTCCTTTCTGGTTTGGGGCGGATTGATTCTTGTTATATCACTAGCTTTGGAACCAATTAATGGAAATATTAAATCACCGGAATATATTTTGCTGCGAATTCTTTTTTCAAGTTTTACAGGAGCTGTCTCAATTACCAGTCGTTGTTCTGCTTTGGATGTTAACACTACATATGGTAGTTCTGTTTCTAACAATTCATTGAAAGTTGTTGCTGGTTTTTCATTGCCAGGGTTTTCAGCTGACATCTGCAATAAACACAATTGAAATGAAATAATAGTGAAAGCTGCAATTTTAAAATGGAATCTTATTTTCATATCAGTTAATAGAAGAAATTGTTGTGGACGTAATTTTATTTAATTGAATTCCGATACTGCGTTCCAACTCTGCCAGACTTATATTTAGGTTAGTATAAACTCTATTAGCTTCAATTTGGCTTTGAATGAAAGAAATTTGTTGTTGAAAAACATCAATCAGTGAGATGTTGCCCGCTTCATGTGCAGCGTTAGTATCATTTATAATTTTTCGATTTGTCGGAATAATCTTATTGTTCCAATAATTAAATTCTTCACGAATTTTTGTATAATTCACCCATGCTATGCGAATATCTGTGATTATATTATCCTTCACATCTACATAGTTTCGGAGAGCTTTATCTAACGCAGTCTGATTTTTTAAAACTTTGCCCTGGTTCTGGTGAAAAATTGGAATTTCGAAACTCAGTCCAGGCCCAATTTCGAATGATTTTCCATCACCACCACCATTGATATCAATAATACCTGTGATACGATGAATTTCTGATTTAGTGAGTCCCAGTTTTTGTCCGGCTAATTCAATTTCGATTTCTGCTGCTCTAAGATCAGGCCTCGATGCAAGACCAACTTCAATTAGCGTATCTAATTTTGAATCGACTTCTTGAAGTGATATATCAGAGATGGTTAAAAATTCTTCTTTCCAGGTAGAAAACCCAATTAATTTTCGCAATTCTTCATTTCGCACAGAGTTAGCTTTTTCCAGTTGATTTAAATTATTATTAGCATTCTGATAGTCCTGAAGTAATTTATTGTATTTCGATGCACTGATATCACCTTCTCGTAATCGGATTTTGCTCAAATCAACAATCTGCTTCAAAAATAGTGTGCTTTCCATTTGTTGACTTAACAAGTCTGCGGCTAATATCACTTCTAAATAAGCAACACGAACATCTCTTATGACATTGAGCCCATGTTGTATTAACAATTGAGCGTCTCGCTTATATTCACCCTCAGCAATTTTAATTCGACTGGGTCTAAGCCAAATTGCTTCCAGTGGAATTAATGCGTTCAACTCTAACTGTTTGGAGCCGACGGGAAATAGCAGAGAGAATGTCGGATTAGTCAAATGTTCCGCCTGGATTAAATTAGCTCGTGAGTATCCAAGATTACTAATCGCAGATTGAAATTCGGTATTATTCCACAGAGCAATAGATATTGCCTCATTTTGGTTAATTCCATTTTCAATAGTAACTCCTTTTGGAATCCGTATATCTTGAGCACTTTCTTTTTGCCCTATACGTTTCCCTGATTGATTTTCAAATTCATCGGTAAAATTTACATTTTTTTTTGAAGGGGTATGACATCCGTATAAAGATATAATAAAAAAAATTAAAGCTAGGTTGTAGGAATTTATTAAAATTCTATTGTTACACTTAGATGCTAACGGAAGAATTTCTTTGATGGCTTCAAGTGAATTAGATTTTATTATATTTCTCATCATCAATTTTATAATGCTCGAAATCATACATTATAAAAATGACAAAACTCCTATTATTAAGATTACAGATTGTTCATTTTAACTTTTACTAAGCAGGTTTAAGAACGACTAAAAATCTGGTAATCGTTTTATCGCTAACTTCCAAAGTGATATTCCCTGAATGTGCTCTAATTATTTCCTGACAAAGACTTAATCCTAATCCTGTACCATCAACTTTTCGTGAATGAGCAGCATCACTCCGATAAAATCGTTCAAATATATGGGGTTGGGATTCTGTGGGTATCCGTTTTCCCGAATTTTGAATGCGTGTTTCAATGTGTGCATCAACGAGTTTCACATCTACTGATAGATCACCGCCAATTCTATTATACTTTATAGCGTTACTAATTAAATTTTCAAATACTTGAGTAAGCAAACTTTTATCACCTACAGTTACAATATTAGGTGGAATATTGCTTTTAATATTAAGTTCTTTTTCAAATTTTGTTGATTCAATATCTTCAATTAGAGCAGATAAAATTTCATTTAAAGATACTTTGTTTTTATTAATAACAAGCTTCCCGGCATCTACTTTTGATAGTAACAATAAATTTTCAATTATCTTGGATAGTCGATTAATTTCTTCAGACAGTTCAAGAAATGTTTTCTGATCAATGTCGTGGTTTCTTTTCCTCAGTTGTGCTTCTTCAAGGTTTAATTTTAGAATTGCCAGGGGTGTTTTGAGTTCATGTGAGGCATCGGCACTGAATCGTACTGCTTGCTGAAAACTTATATCTAAACGATGTATCATTATATTAAGTACTTGTACAAGTTTTCCTATTTCGTCGTTTGGATTATCTACAGGAATTTTTTTATTGAGAGAATTTGCCGTGATAGATTCAGCAATATCAGTAATATTCGTAATAGTGGCTAATATTTTTTTTGATAAAAACCAACCACCTGTTGCTGCAGTTATGGCGGCCAATGGAAGTGCAAATATTATAGAAAATAACAGTTCAAAAACTTCTGCTTTAAGTTCGTATAATATTATATGAAATTGTAATTCAATATTATCTTTTTTTATGGTTTTTATCAGTAATGGAGCTTTGTCAGGAAATATGAAATTACTGTAATAATAAACTCCATTTTGTGTGTACTGCTGATTAGATTGCCAGTTATCTGACTGTATTAATACTCCATCGTTTATTCGATTCGTTGCTTTTAACAACATAACATCTTTTTCTGTTTGCAGGTTTTTAATTCTCGATTTGCCACTATCTGAGCTGAAATAATTTGGATCTTTATCCAATATATTTAAAAAATCATTACTTAATGATTCGGCATAATATATACGTCCTTCTAATAGCTCGACATAAAGTCCTATGACCAGGCTGATTGAAAATACTAGAACGCAAACACAGCTAATTATACCTGATAGAAGTGCAACTTTCGTTCGAAACTTTAAATTTTTCAATTTTCCTCCTTAAGGCAGTACCCGATTCCTCTCACTGTATGAAGGAGTTTTTTATTAAATGGTAAATCAACCTTTTCTCGCAATCGTCTGATGTAGACATCGACAAGATTTGTCCCACTATCAAAAAATGATTCCCATACATGCTCGACAATTTGCGTTCTGGTAAAAACTCTTCCGGGTGAGCGCATTAAATATTCAAGTAACGAGTACTCACGCAGTGTCAGCATAATAGGTTTATTATTACGTGAGACTTTTCTTGAAGATATGTCTATTGATAGATCACAGATTGACAATACATTGACTGCACTGTTCGAAGCTCTACGAAGGACATTGCGCAATCTTGCTATGAGTTCCTCTACATAAAATGGTTTTGAAATGTAATCATCGGCACCCAAATTTAACCCCTCAAGTCGTTCATTTAATTCAGTGCGAGCAGTAATTATTATAATTGGTACAGAACTATTTTTTGATCGTAATTGATTTAATATACTCAGCCCATCACGACCGGGAACCATTATGTCGAGAATCAAAGCATCATACTGGTATGTTGAAGCCATGTGATATGCTTCATTTCCGTCGTAGGTAATGTCGGAAACATACCCTTGTTCGTCTAATCCTTTTTTTATAAACGAAGCAATTTTTTTCTCATCTTCAAGAACAAGAATTCTCATTGTTATATATTTCAATTGTGAAGCAACTGCTTATATCTTACTTCTTTATATGATATCAATATTTAATAAACACATATTTATTTTGATGAATTAATAATACAATACTTAGATTACAAAGTACTTAATATTTATATTACAAATTTGTAATATTGGGGATGAGATTGACTACCAATAAATTTTAATCATAAGGGTTACAGTATCTTAAATATACATATTTGATATTTAATTTTTATCTTTGATCTTCGATTGCTAATGTCGCCGATATAATTACTTATCGGCTTAAATATTTTTTAAAAAAATTAAAATGAATACAAATGAGCTCTGAAAGTCTGTCTAATAATTTAACTAACCTGTTGAAATCTGCGGATTCTAAAGATTTAACCGTTGAATCTATTTTTACTCAAGTCGGTGACAAAGGATTTGGTTTACTGTTGATTATTTTGGCTTTGCCTAGTGCACTCCCATTACCCGCTGCCGGTTATAGTACACCGTTTGGTTTAATAATTAGCTTTCTGGGGATACAAATGCTAATTGGTAAAAAGATACCATGGCTGCCTCAATGGGCATTGAAAATTAAAATTCGGTATTCATTAGCAGAAAAAATGGTGAAGTCAGTAGCAGCTTTTTTTAATAAAGTTGAACACCTTATAAAGCCTCGAATGTCTTGGATAAGCAGTCAATTCGGTTTGCCGATTATGGGAATAATTATAATCGTTATGGCTTGTTTGATGATACTGCCTATTCCACTTACCAATACCGCACCGGCTATGGTTATTTTCTTGGTTGGTATAGGACTATCTGAAGATGACGGAATAGTCGCTGGCTTTGCATCTGTTCTTGGAACTATGGCAATCGCGTTGTACGCGTACATCATTTATTTATTTATGACAGTTGGAGTAGAGGCAGTTGAGCAACTAAAGGATGTGATTAAAGAGAAAATTGGAATGTGAGAAGTAATTTTTGGTATAAAGTATAGAACAGTTAGTTATGAATAAAAATTGAAATAATATTTCTGAGACAGTGTATTTTATACCAGTCGATAAAATGAAAAAAATAATATTTATTCTCATTGGAACCTTCTCTTTAATCGGATCTGTTAGGTCGGAATCAACACTGTTTGACGCGCCCATTAGTGTGTTTGCCGGCGGAAAAGAAGGTGACGCTCAGCGACCAACGATTTCCTTTGGTGATGCTTTCTTTCAAATAGACAGTACCGGGATAAACTATTCTGTTTGGGTAGCGGCAAGTGAATCCTTTGCAACAACGGGAGCATTCATATCTGATGGATCGACCACCGAAATTATGTTCAAAATGCCTGTTTCGATGACGGTGTCGGGTTGTGCCATAATGCCGATCAATCCTTATATTCCGTCTCAGTCAAAATTTCTAGTAACCGATTTACCTATCATTACTTGTCCGGCATTAATAGTATATCAGGTTTTTTCCGGTCGATTGGAAAACCGGACTTTAGCCGGCACAGTGCTTGATGCTGCACAAACGTCTTTCCAAATTGATGTACCGAACTTTGGTGTTTCAAACCACGCACTCCAGACAATTCCAGAACCATCGATTTTGAAGCTTTTAATTCCTGCTGGTGGGATTGTGATTTTTCAGTTTGTCAGGGAAATTCTTGCTTTTTGGGTTAAGCGTTAGTTGATGTAGTTTCGCCCTGCACTATTGCAATAATTTTTTAATTCACGAATTACAGATCTCATAAAATTAATTCGCAGATGCTATAATCTTTAGTTTACGAGATATAGGGGTTCTGAAATTGTTAAAAAGTTAAAGTTTTTCGTTAGATTCAATAAACCATTTCCCAATCTCTAACTGTCATCGATTGTAGGCGAAATAAAAGTGGCTAACTGCTATTGGCTAATTCCCAAAGGCTATCTGCTACTTTCAGCCTGCGACAGGTATGATCCAATTTGCTATCGGCCATCTGCTATTAGCTATTGGCCATCATACTAAGCTATGTCTCTAGCAGGATTTTATCACAAACAGATCTATATTTTTGTGTGGTTTCAATTTATTTTATTTCAGATAAAAGATCGGGGTTTGTCACAAGTTTTCTGACACCGTGTGCATGATCTTCCTCAAAAACATTTTCCTCACACCATTGGCTAAGACTATTGATATCAATTTTAGTACATTCTGGCCGCACACTCCAGGTAACTTGATAGGGTGAACATTCTTCTTCTGAGTACTTTGGACCCGTTGTTGATCCTAAAAATTCTACAGGGTTACCCGTATTTGTCGGCAACGCTTTTGCCTGGTGCAAACCATTCAATATATATCCCTCATATGTCAGATCATTAAAATTGATTGCTGATATGTCATTAACCACGAGAAAGACTTGCGTCTCCACGCGTAGATTTGGGTTCCCACAACTATCTGAAAAACATGACCCCAATCCTTTACCTGGTTGCACATCACATGAACTATAGACCCAGTGAACCTCAATCGTATCTCCTGGCTTCACACCTCCACAGTTGTTAATTGCAGGATCTTTTAGTTCATCCTCTGTTAGTGAACTGCTATCGTTACATTGATAGCCACCACCATGGCCATGCTCGCTCTCACCAGCCTCTATTGAAAAATCTTTTGCTTTATGTTCAGCATTAACGTGAAAGTGAATATTGCATAGATTCAATTCTTATTTATTTATTGGAGTTCTATTGTCTAAGATTTTTCATCTCAAAGAGTTTCAGACCTCAGTATTCAGAACGTTATTTTTGATTTGCAATCGCAAGTTTAAATCCGGATTTATCCGATGTTCTGAGCGAGTTCAAGCTGTAGCCCTTTATTTGAGCAGGTTGAAGCGATTTTTGGATTTCAAATGTATGGCTTCAACCTATTATCGACTCCAGTTCAAAGGTTCACTCCCGGTAATTCCAGGATTTGCTGCTGCTCTTCGTCAGGGCTGTCGTCGTGGTCAAATTCTATTCCTCCCAGCTCCGCTTTTTTGCGGCGCAGGCTTTTCAATCGCTCTAATATTACTTCTAATGTCCATTCTCGTTCGGCATGCT